>CANMZR010000206.1 GCA_947502375.1 Polyangiaceae bacterium | reverse complement strand
AGCTCGCGTTCTTGTCCGCCACATCGGCCGCCGTGCATGGCAGAACCGTGAGCGGTTTTGAGTCGGCCAGGGCCGCGCCGATGCCGATGCCGCCCGAGATGGCGAAGCCCCCTTGGGGCCCGAACACTTGCGTTGAACCGACGATCACCCCGAGGATCGTGCTCGCAACCCCGTTCTTGCAGCTGCCCTTCGTCGAGTCCGGCGCGCACTGGTTCGGGTCCGGCTTTCCGCGGGCACCCGTGCCGTCATCGCGTGTCAGTGTGGCGGTAAATCGCTCGTATTCCGCATGCGCCTTGACCCAAATTCCGCGCAAAGGCACGCCCGACGGATACCAGGCGAGGTTGACGCCGAGGTCGAACCCTTGCTCGTCGAGCTCGCTTGCGGGCGAGCCGAAAATGTATTTTGGAGTGACCTCAATCGACAGCGGAAGATCGGCGAGCGCGACCTCGGCGCTGAGCGTGACTCGCCGTGTCAGGAGGTCGAAGGGATCGTAACGCACCGACCAGCGGCAGCAGGCTTGCCCCTCATCGCCCACTTCGCCGTAGGCCGGCCGCTCACCCTCGGGGCGGCGTCGAGGACGCTGCGGAAACATCGTCTGCGGCTCGCCGTCCGGCACCGTCTCGGGCGCGGTCTCGGGCTCGGTCTCGGGCGCGGTCTCCGGCACGCTCTCGGGCTCGCTGTCCGGCACGGTCTCGGGCGGGGGCGTGCTGTCCGCAGTGGCTGTGGAGACGAAGCCGTTCACCGAAATCAGCGCCGAAAGCAGGAGAATGGATCTCGGTTGAGCGAGCGGATGCACCGGTGGAGAGTAGCGCGCATTGTGGTTCAGCGTGGCGCGCATTGTGGTTCAGCGTGGCGCGCATTGTGGTTCAGCGTGGCGCGCATTGTGGTTCAGCGTGGCGCGCTCACTCGCCCGCATGGGCTCGATAGGCATCGTAAGCTTCCATCAGGGCGAGGTACTCCCAATTTCCAAGCACCGTCCCGCCTTGGCCCGTCGGGTGAAACATGTCCGGTGAGCCGAGTCCCGCCTGGATCCACGACCACATCGAGCCGCCGCCGCCCATCGCCCGGTATTGATCCCAGAACGCCCAGCCACGCTCGGCGGTCACCTTTTTTTGGTTCTCCGTGATGAAGTGAACCATCGGTCGGGAGCGGCCTTGAGACGGGTTGCTCGAGGCCATGTCGGGCGGGCCCGCGAGCATGCGCGCCGCTTCCGGAACGGCTTTCTCGACTTGTGCCATCACCGCCGAGAGCGTTTCGCGGTAGCTCTCCATCGAGACCATCGTGCCGTCGGTTATCTCGTTCGAGCCAAACGCCAGGACGACGAGGTCTGGCTTTGCAGCCTTCAAAATCGCCGCAAATTGCTCGTCATCCTGCTTGTCGAGGAAGCGAGCGCGGGCACCTGTGATACCGCAGGCCGACAGCGTGATGCCGGGCACGTCGCGCTCCATGCGGACTCCGAAAAGTCGCACAGGCTTGTCATCCAGCGTGCGAAGCGTGAGCTTGTGTGCACCGTCGGGCACCAGAACCGACTCCCAGGCCAAGGCCTTTTCACCGTCTGTCGATAGTTCGCGGCTCTCGCCATCGTCCACCGTCAGCGTGAGCGTGCCACCGCCCGGCTGCTTCAAGAACTCGAGCTCGAACTTCGATACGCTGCGGCCCCACTCGGCCAGCTCGGCGGTGCCGATGGTCGACCAGACCCCTTTCGAATGGGCCTGAAACGACGCGCAGCCGAGACCGTAGATCCCATCTTCGGCGTAAGGACCCACGCACGTCGACACGTGCCACTCCGACGATGCCGCGCGCGCCACGTCGATGTGAAACCAGCCCGGCCAAGCGTTGGCGATGAGGGCATAGCCGTGACCGGCGTCGCCGAACCGCGATTGCAAGCGCCGGCGAAGCTGCCCGGTCACAAAATCCGACGCGACGATCGAGTCTCCGTAATAAAGGACCCTTGCGACGGCGCCGGGCTCTTTTTTCTCCACCCGTTGGAGCTTCGCAAAGAAGCGGTCGAGTGCCTTGCCGCTTGGATCTTCGATGGAGCGAGGCGGCTTCTTCTCTTTCCCGACGTTGAGCGCCACGGCGAGGTCCGTTTTTTTCTTCGCGATGGGTCCGCGGTCCTCGTTCCGAGCCTCGAGTTCTTTCGCGCGGGACTGTTGGTCGAAAGTCTCACCGGGAAGCTTTGCCTCGCCCATCGAGGCGGCCGGCAAAGGACCGCCCGCGGCGCTGGGGGCGTCTTCAACGATGGCGACCTCGGGCGTGCTGAGAAGGCGCCACTTCGCGAGCGCCGGATGCGCATACGGAAGCCCCACGAGCAGCCAGAGGCTCAGCACCGTGAACGCAACCTTGCGAGAGACCGGCACCGCCGCGCCGAGCGTCGGATCGGCTATCGCCTGGTTTTCGCGGCGCTTGGCGTCGGCGGAGCGTTCGGCCTCGAGGGTGATGCGGAGCTCCCCGAAGACATCGCTACCCTCGAGGCCCTCGGTGCCGAGCTTCGCGTCGATGCGCAACTCAGGCTCGGGGTAGTTCGGTTCTTTCCTCGCTGCCATTCCTGAGCGGAAAACTATACCGGCGACCCACAAATCCGGCACCTTTCATACCTCGACCAGGCGCCATGCTCTTCAATACCGTCACCTACGCCTATTTCTTCAGCGCCATCTTTGTGGCGACTTGGCTTCTTTACCCCTGGCCGCGGTTGCGCCTCGGGCTGTTGCTCGTCGCGAGCTACGTGTTTTACGCCGGCTGGACCTTCGTCGGCTTCGAGCGGCTCTTTCTGGCCACTGGCTCCGAGCGCTGGCACCTCGTTTTCGAGTCGCTGAAGTACGTACCGATTTTGTTCATCGGTACCAGTCTCGACTGGGTCCTCGGGATCTGGCTCGACAAGATCGACGAGCCGCGCGGTCGCAAGGCGCTGCTCATTGGAACGATCTTCATCAACGTCGGGATCCTGGTTTTCTTCAAGTATTGGAACTGGGGTGCCGACACGTTTCTGTGGCTCGTTCGGGACAAATTTCACTTCCAGGTGCCGGATATCCATCTGCGCGTCGACTTGCCGATCGGCATCTCGTTCTTTTGTTTCATGTCCCTCAGTTACGTCATCGACGTCTACCGCCGAACGATTCCAGCCTGCCGCAGCTACCTTCAGTACCTCACCTACATCTCGTTTTTTCCGCACCTCGTGGCCGGGCCGATCGTGCGCGGTCGCGACCTCTTGCCGCACCTCGAGCGGCCCACCAGGCTGACGGCGTTGACGGGTGGCGAAGGGCTCTTTCTCATCGCCACGGGCCTCTTCAAGAAGGTCGTCATCGGGGACTATCTCGCCCTCAACTTCGTGGACCGCGTGTTCGCCGAGCCGACGAGCTACTCGGCACTCGAGTCGCTGTCGGCCATGTACGGTTACGCCGTTCAGGTTTACTGCGATTTCTCTGGCTATAGCGACGTTGCCATCGGCTCCGCGTTGCTGCTCGGCTACCGCTTCAAGAGCAATTTCGACCAGCCCTACAAGGCCTCGAACGTCGCCGAATTCTGGCGCAGATGGCACATCTCGCTGTCAACGTGGCTTCGTGACTACGTTTACTTCTCACTCGGCGGCAGCAAGCTCGGGGACTTTCGAAAGTACCTCAACGTGTTTCTCACGATGCTCCTCTGTGGGATCTGGCACGGCGCATCCTGGACCTACGTCGTCTTCGGGATCACCCAGGGCCTCGGCGTCGCTCTGACGCACGTTGTAAGAGAAAAAATCCTCCCCGCTCGCGGTGCCGTGCTCGTCAAGCGCCTCGCTTACGCAGCTCTCGGGACGGGGCTCCTCGAGGTCGTTGCCGGCGCTCTCGCAAGTGGCTTCGGCGTGCCTGGAATTTTAGTCATGTTCCGGCTGCTGCTCGTTGGCGCCTGGCTCGTTGGAGCAACGCTCGCGCTCACCCGGCGTCTCTTCGGGGACGCGGCCGCGTGGCCGTCACGCGTGCTGGCCGTCGCGGCGAATTTTACCTTCGTCGCCTTCTCCTTCGTGCTGTTCCGCGCGAGCTCCATCGACAAGGCCAGCGTGCTCTACCAGCGGCTCGTGACGCGGACCGTTTACACCCCGAATTTGCCGCTCGTGGTGGTCGGCGTGATGCTTGGCGCGCTCCTCCTGCAGTGGTTTCCGCGCCACTGGGGCGAGCTCGTCCGGGAACGTTTCATTCGTTCGCCCGCGCTCGTGCAAGCCGTTGCGCTCCTCGCCGTGGCCTTCCTCCTGCGCAAGGCCGCGTCGGTGGAAGCGGTGACGTTCGTGTACTTCCAGTTTTGACAAACGCCACCGCGAGCTACACTCGAAGGTCAATGCCCATGCCCACGCCCATCCCCATGCCAACATTCGGTTTGCGTTTTTGGAGCATGCTCCTTTTCGTCGCGCTCGCGGCGACGGCTGTGAACTGCACGACGACGGAGTCCGAGTCGCCGACGGCGGCAACGAGCGGGAGCGCGACCATCGGAAGCGGTGGCATGGGTGGCGGTGGCGGTGCCGGTGGCGCGGGCGGAATGTCCGTTTTGCCTGGGGCGTTTTGCACCGAGCGCGGGTTGCCCATCGCGACTTTCGATGCGAAGGGGCCCTTCGGCACGTTGCGTCACGAGCTCGCCGACGACTTCTCCGTGCCGCTCTTGGATGGCTCACTCTGGCGGCTCTCCGAGAACTTCACGGGCTGCGATTCCTACGTGTTTCTTGGCAGCGCGCTCACGAATTCAGCGCTCGACAAAAGCTCTCTATGGAATCGGGACATCGACCAGCTCATCGCGAAATCGCCCGAGAATGCGCACTATTTCTTCGTTGCGACGCGCAACGTGGCGGACGCCCAGGTCGAGCTTGACGAGCTGAAGCCGCGCATCGAGGCGGCGCTTCTTGCGCTAGCTCCCGCGAAGGCCGAGCTCTGGCGGAGCCGTCTTCACATCGTCGCGAAGCACGGGACGGAGCTTGTAGGTTGGGTGCACAGTCTGCTTTCGACGGGCGCGACGCGAGGCGGCTTTGCGATTGACCGTAGTCAACAGGTGCGCTTCATGGGTCAATTCGCGGACGTGAAGCGCTTCAAGACGGCGTTGCAGAATGCGAACGAATGGCCGTGGGAATCGAACCTCTCGTATGCGACCTACGAGGTTCGGCACTTCAACTACGAGGCCAAGCGCGGGGCAGAGCTCTCGAAGGACGGGGCGACGGTCGTGAGCGTCTGGAAGGACGAGGTGCTCAAGTTCAACGTCGAGACGGAGGTCGTGCTCCCCGACGCGGCCGCCATGGTGAAGTTCGATACGCTGACCATCGACAACGTGATGAACTGCGAAGACCCCAAAAAAGGGGAGTTCGGTAACTGCGGGGCGTGGGACTACATCGCCGATCTTTTCCTCATCGGTGAAGACGGCACCTCCAAAATTGAGCTGGCACGCTTCATCACCACCTACCATCGCGAAGGTCACTACTCGGTGGATGCGACGCCGCTCCTCGTCGAGTTGAAGAAGGGCGGCAAGCGCAAGCTGCGCTACGAAGTGAGCCCCGAATGGAACCAGCAGGCCTATCTCTCACGCATCGATTTTCGGTTCTCGAACCAGCAGAAGGGCTATCGGCCCACGGGCGCGACGTACCTTTTCTCGGGCGGTGATTTCAACGCGGCCTACAACGCGAAGTACGCACCGGTCGAGGTCATGATCCCCGCCACGGCAAAACGCGTCGAGCTGTGGGCGATCATCTCGGGGCATGGCGGTGCGGCGCAGAACTGCGCGGAGTTTTGCCGCCATCAACACGAGTTCACCGTCAACGGGATGGTCTTCACGAAGGACCACCCACTCGCGCAAAAGCAAGATGGCTGCATCGGCGAGCTCGAGAACGGCCTCGTCCCGAATCAGGGCGGTACGTGGTGGTTCGGACGAGGTGGCTGGTGCCCCGGGCAACAAGTCGTCCCATACGTCGTCGATGTGACGAGCGCGGTGAAGCCTGGCGAGAAAACGCTCGTGAGCTACCGAGGGCTTTTGAACGGCAAGCTGCCGCCCGACAACGCGGGCCAGATTGTCATGTCGAGCTATCTCGTCGTCCACGAGTGAACGGCTCTTCGGACGCGGCCGAGCCCTCGACGGGGCCGACTTTCGTTCCTCGATCGGCAAAGGTTGGCTGCGCTCGTCCGCGCTCGTCCGCGCTCGAGAAGGCCCGAAGCGGAATCATCCGTTCGCTCACCGTCGCAAGGTCGGTTCGCTCGCCCGGAGGAAAATACCTTCCGCAATCGTCGCGAGTGCCGAGAGTTGGCGCACGGGCCCTTGCAGATTGTCTTTCCGAAATCCGAGCCAAGCCGTGACCGCGCGGTCGTCGGCTCGGACCTGAAGACCCGCGTGACGGAGCTTCACGAGGTCGCCTCGCACGGTCGTGTCGAACAATTGGGCAACCTGCGTTGTGCGTGCACGAATTGAAAAAAGGCGGTCAAAAGCACGGTCGCCCAGCGGCTCCGAGTCCCAGTTGTTTTCATTCTTGGCGTTTTGCGGCCGCAAGGTCAGACCGACCCCGAGGTCTTTCGGAAATAGGGCGCGAAGCTCGAAGTGGTACTGGCCGAAACCGTCACGCACCGCCTGCACGTCGCACAAGCTGCGTCCGAGCAGTACCTCCGCCGAGAGGGGCGTTCTTTCGAGGCGAAGTCCGTCCGCTTCGGCCATCGTTTGCCAGGCGGCCTCAAATTCGCGCAGCGCCGACGCGGTGGGCGTCTCCAAGCGGCCCTGCTGCAGTTCTTGCGCGACGTCGACCCCGTGACGGATGGCCTCTTCGATTCGTGTTGCATCGGACTCTCCGATGGCGACCGTAACGAACGTGTCCGTAAGCTCGGTCTCTGGCCCCAGGACGAGCCGTTCAGCGAGCGCGGAGTTGATGAGGCTCTGGCCACGGAGCGGTTCATCGGCAAGCGCGAGGAATGTGCTGTTAAACGCAGCGTTTTCCGTCGTGAATGGCCTTCGTGGGTCGGATTCGCCCGCCCGCGTGACCCGTAGGCCAAGGTCAAGCCGTACGGCGAGACGAACCCGCACCAGCAGCCGCTCCGCGGGCTCGGCAGTTCCTCCGAAGTCGATAGCCTCGCGCTCGACCACCACCTCGAGCCCGTCGACCATTCCGACGACGCGGTTCAAATCCCCCACGAAACCGTGGCCGTCGATCACGTGCATCAAAGCCTGCGCCGACACGCTTGGCACCGCCGGCCCGACGGGGGGCGGTCCGCCGAGTAGCTTGTCCAACCAGTTCATCGCGACCTGCCAAGCGGGTGGGTTGCGGCGCGCCTTGCGACGTCTTCGATGTTTGGCCTTCTCATGTCAGGTCTTTGCGAAAACGATACTCCGACGTCCGGCTCACGTCGTGAAGCTCGCGGGTGTCGGTCCCTTTTCGATAGCCGCGCCTTTCGTAGAATCGGTGGGCCGTCACGAAGCGGGTGTCGCTCCAAAGCTCAATGAAAGATGCCTTTTTTTGGAGTGCCTCGCTCTCGATGAGCTCGAGGAGCCTGCCGCCAAGGCCGGTCTTGCGTTCGCATGCCGCGACGTAAAGCTTCTTCAATTCAAGGCCGCTTCCGTGCGTCGCAAAACCCACGCAACCGACCACGACGGGGCGTCCGAAAAGCAGCCGTTCCGCGACAAAAAAGTTGCCGGCCTGGGTGCGAAAGGTGGCTGCGAGGGCCTGCAGTTCAGGCATCTCATGGAACGCGAACAAGCAGCCTTCGTACTCCGAGAAAACCGCGCCAAGAAGCGCCGCTACGTCGTGGCCATCCGTGTCCATCGCTTCTCGAATCGTGATCATTCGCTGTCCGGATCGATTCCGTAGTCTTTGATTTTGTAGAGCAGGGCACGATGGCTGAGCTCGAGTAAAAGAGCGGCACGCGTTCGGTTGCCTTTGGTTTGGATGAGGGCGCGGCGAATCAAAACCTCTTCGACGGCGCGCGCTGTCTTTTTGATCGAGAGCTCACCGCTCGCGAGTTGCGAGCGCACGGGATCGCGCGCGAGATGAATGCGGTCCGGTAGGTCCGTCTCCGTCAGCGAGTCCCCGTCGGCGAGGACGATGGCACGCTCGATGACGTTCTCGAGCTCGCGCACGTTCCCAGGCCACGCGTACTCCATGAGGAGCTTTCGGGCGGCGGGTGAGATCGAGCGGATGGCCGTCCCGAGGCGGGCGTTGTTGCGGGCGATGAAGTGGTCGATGAGCAGCGTGACGTCCTCGCGCCGTTCGCGTAGCGGCGGGACGTGGAGATGCAGCACGTTGATGCGGTAGAATAGGTCTTCGCGGAACCGTCCCGCCTTCACTTCGGTCGTGAGGTCACGGTGCGTAGCGGTCACGAGCCGGACGTCGACCTGGACGTCACGGTTCTCGCCGAGCCGCCGCACCGTCCCATCCTGCAAGACCCGCAGGAGCTT
>CANMZR010000205.1 GCA_947502375.1 Polyangiaceae bacterium | reverse complement strand
GCGTCGATAACGAATCGTCGCCGCGAGATCGGCGTCCTGCGTGCCCTCGGCTTCTCGCGCATCGGGATCATGCTCTCGTTTCTGTTCGAGTCCGTGGTGCTCGCGCTGTTAGGCGGGCTCCTTGGCTTTGCCGCAGCGATGGCGACGGGCACGCTCAAGTTCTCGGTACTGAACCAATCGACGTGGTCCGAGATAGTCTTCAGCTTTCAACCCACGCCCGCCATCATCCTGGGCTCGCTCGCTGCTGCGGCGTTCGTCGGCGTCCTCGGCGGCTTTCTGCCGGCGGTCCGCGCAGCCCGCGTATCGGCGCTGGCCGCGCTGCGCGGGTAAGGCTGCGAGCAGCGGCTTACCCACCCGTTGTGAGGGGTTCTGGCGCGGCGAAAGTTCCCGGCATCGCGGCCCCGGGCTCGAGGGCATCTCCATGCCGCTCGAGGCCGGTTCTTGCGGCCAGCAACTCCAAAAAACGGTCACGCTCGCGAGGCGAAATGCGCGTTCGTTCGAGACGCCCCGGCCCCCAGCTGACTTCGAGCCGATTGAGTGAAAGGGCCGGCGCGCTCCAGGGTGCGTGGGTCGGAATCACCGCCAGGATCCGCTCGAGAGGCACGCGTGCGCGCACCCACCCCGAGCGCACGATGAGCTCGTCCCCCGTGATGCCATAGGTCACGGGGAAAAGGAGTGCCCCGTAGATGACGAGGATAAGGACCACGGGCATGAGCGCATAACCAAGGAGCGCGTCAAGTCCATGGCCGGCTCGCAGCGCACCGAGGAGCGTCCACATGGCGCTCAATGGCGGAACCGCGAGGAGGATCCCCACCAAGGTGTCCACCTTCGACGGAAACCAAACGGCGTTGTCGGCACGCGCTGCGTTTTCACGCTCTGCGTTTTCGCTCAGCATGCCGACAACCTAAGAACTCTTGTTACTTGCTGCCACCGGTGCCCATCGGCAGGCACTCCGCTTGGCAGTTCCCTTGAACGCACATGCCGAGAGCTTGCGCCGCAGCGGTGCCTGGGCCCGCAAGGCCGCCGGCGCTCTCGAGTTCCTTCGTGCACATCGAGACCGTGCAAATAGGGTCGCCGTTGCACTTGGTGGCGGAGCAATTGACGAGCAACAGGCAACCGCTGAGCGCGTCACCATTCGCGGCACACTCCGAGTTTTTGGCGCACGCGAGCGCCTCGGTGTTGCACTTGGCTTTGCCGCAAATCTCGCAGGGCGAATCGGCACCTTGCGCGCAGTTCCCGGCGCCGCCGCCTGCACCGCCGGTGGCTCCGCCTGCACCCGCCGTCGCGCTGGTGCTGGCCGTGGCCGTGCTTGCGCTCGTCGTCGTCGTGGCCGTGGCCGTGGCCGTGGTCGTGTCGTCGGTGCTACAGCCCAGCGTCCATGCGAAGACGGTTGCGCCAGCAAAAATAAGCTTTGTTGCGTGATTCATCATCATTGGGTTCTCTCTTTCGGACTCTAGCATAGCCGACCCCGCGGCCCGCGCGTCTTCACGTCTGCGAGCTGGGGCCCTGCGGTGGTCGTTCGTTTTCTCGCGAGTGGCGGCTCAGCAGACGGTGCAGCCGCACAGAATCTCGTTCGGATTGTCCGAACACGTGTCGAACGAACCCGTGCACACGGAATCCCCCATGCACGCGCAGGATGGCTTCCCGTTGCAGCCAGGCGCGATGGCGACGCAGTGGTGGCTCGGCCCACCTTTGAAGGACTCGGTCACGCACACCTCGGTCTTCGTGTTGCACTTCGTGCAATCGGTGACGGTGTTGCATTGCTGCACGGGGACACAGCCGCCCCAGCACAGGTTTTCGACGAGCGGCACCTCGCCTGCGGGGCAAATCGGCGTCGCTTTTTTGCAAGTCACCTTGCCGTTCGAGGAGTCGCAATCGAACATCGTGCAGTGTCCGGCCGAGCATGCGACGCTTGGGCTAACCTCCTGGAGCGCGCTGCAGGTCGACTGGAGGCAATTCGGAATGCTGCACTTCGGGGGCGCGAGGAGGCTCGACACCGAAGCGCAATTGCAACAATCGTTCAGCAGCGTGCAGTCCGCGGCGCTGTTGCATTCCGGTGCCGCCGAGCCCCCCGAATCTCCACCCTGGCCGCCGCTGCCGGATGGCACGCCGCCCCCGCTGCCGGATGGCACGCCGCCGCCGCTGCCGGATGGCATCGTGGTACCACCCGCGCCACCCGCGCTCGTCCCGCCACCCGTCGAGGCGGTGCTCGTTGTCGTGCCGGTGGTCGCGCTGCTCGTGCCGTTGCCGGCGCTACTGCAGGCGCCCGCGAACGCAACGCCGAGGAATGAGATCGAGGCCAGTCGAAGTGCTAAGTTCATTGAAGGCATACGACGGTATTGCACGCATTTAACTGCGATTCCATGCGTTTTTAGGAGATTTAACTGTTACAGGTTGGCAATGCGTCCCCGTGCCGTCGTCGTTGTTTCCGCCGTCGTCGGATGGTCGGCTTGCATGCCGAACGGTCCGGGTGACGACCCCGCCGCCAACAAACCCGGTGCCACGCCGCTCGCGACTCTTTGCGAGGACTCGTGCGCCATGACGTATCCGTTGGGAGCGACGGCCTACGGTGCGCTCGCCGCGTGCCTGTTGTCCGGTGCGTGCCACGATGCCTGCGCGACCGAGGGTGGCTCCTCTGGGGGCCAAGTCGAGTCCGGCTGCAGCTCAAAAAGCAGCGATTGCAGTGCTTGTATCGTGAGCCCCTGCGCGCTCGAGCAGCTGCCGGACACCTCGTTTGCGGGACTGTGTGCCGCCGAGGGAACGGCCTGTGCGAAGTCGTCGGATTGCGTTGGCTTGAACAATTGCATCGCGAGTTGCATCGTCACCACCGGCCCCGGTGGAGCTGGTGGCGGTGGTGGAGCTGGTGGCGCCGGTGGAGCTGGTGGCATGCACGGCTGACGTTCGCCGCGGTGATTGCTCTCGCTGAGCGTCGTGTTTACGGTCCCAGGTGATGCCGATCGCCGAGCGTCTCTGGGCCCCACATCGTCTCTTCGTCACGGATGACGGCGAGCTCAAACTTGGTCGCGGAGTGGGTCAATTCTTCGACCTGCCTGAGTTGCCGCCTGGAACCATCGGCCAGCGCCAGCGGCTCCTCGACGCGCGTCACACGCTGTGGGTCGTCGAGCGTTCGCGCCTCGATGAAAAGCTGATCGAAGACTATGCGCTGGTGCTCCCCGAGCGCCTGATCGACCGCGATTTGCAGCCTCACGCGCACCATTGGCTCGCTCAGCTCTCGCTCATTTCCATCTCGGGGGTCAAGTCGGACCGCCTGGTCGGCGAGGGTCGGCTGCGGGTGTATCGAGTGGCGGTCGAAGAGCGTGCTGGCGGGCTGGAGTTCGCCGTCGAGGCTGCGGGCGGCGGCACGGAGCCGTGGACTTTCTCCGCTAGCGTGGCCGAACTCGAAGCGACCGAGCACGCGAGCGACGTGTCCGACCCGCGTGGGCATTTGAAGCCGGCGGTTTCGGTTGTGGATCGCGTGCTGCGCCAGCTCAGCGCGGGCGTTCTCGACGAGGATTCGGTCATCGCGGCATTGCAAGCCGTGACCCTCATCGAACCCGGCTGCGGCTATCGCGGCGCGCTCGACGGGGTGCCGGCGACCATCGAAGAAGTGCAGTTTGGTGCCCGCGCGCTCGAAGCTGTTTTTTCGCAAGTCGATCCGCGTGCCGAAACGCAACAGGCTTCCGTCGCAGCCATCGCAGCCGCGCTCTCGATGCCGCGGGCCGATGAGGAGCCTTTGCCGTGCGTGCCGCTTTACGGCGACGTCGAGCGCCTGTGGGTCGAGCCGCTGGCACTCGAGCTCGGTCCCCTTCATGGCAAGTGCAGCGTCGGCGGTACGGAAAAGACCGCGCTCGTGCTCTCCCGTGAACTTCGTTTTTTCGTCGCCAACTCCGATCGCTGGCAGCCCACCATCCCGGCCGAGCTGCGCCGCGAGCTTCGTCAGGTCCTGCGGGCCCGTCAGCCGGTTCCGCTGTGGCTCGCGTTCCTCGCGGTGCCGCTCCTCGTCGCGATCATCGTGGTTTCGCTCGTCCTTCGACACTGACGGAATCTCTTCCGATCCGCATCGCGCGTTCGCGTGCCGCCCGCTACTCTCGCTGTATGAAGCGCGTCCGATGGCCTGAACTCGCACTTTTTTTCGGTGTCGCCGCATGCAGTGACGGCAGCGTCGGCGAGAGCGTTGTCGTCGGCGCTGGGGGTGGAAGTTCCCTCGCTGGCTCCACGTCCGAATCGAGTGCCGCAACGCAGGTCGGCGGTGCGGGTGGTGCTGCGGCGTCGGGCTCCACGGCCAGCGCGGGCACAAGCTCGAGTGGCTCCGTTGGGAGCGGCGGCATGCCGGTTCCGACGGCCTGCGAACAATGGAAATCGGCTCGGGCCAATCTGAGCGAAGGTGCCTTCAGCGGCTCGGTCGCGGGCTGCAGCGCGGGCGACGTCGCGGCCGACGGCCGAGCCCACACGCTCTTGCTCGTGAACGTGTACCGCGCGCTCGTGGGCCTGCCGCCCGTCGCGCTCGATGCCGCGCGCAATGCCGGCTCTCAGGCGTGTGCGCTGATGATGGACGCGAACCAGCAACTCTCGCACACGCCACCAAATTCTTGGAAGTGCTTCACCGGTCTCGGAGCCGCGACGGCTGGCCAGAGCAACATCGCCACGACCGCCGCCGTCCAGGCGGTCGATCTGTACATGACGGATCCCGGCAATCCGACCACGATAGGTCATCGTCGCTGGATTTTATCGAATTCACTTGGTCCCATCGGGGTCGGCTCGACCAACCAGTACTCGTGCATGTCGGTGCTTGGAGGCAATGGAAATGCTGCCTTGCCGTACGCCGCCTGGCCGCCACCCGGCTCGGTGCCCATCCAGGCGTGGCACGTCGCGGCCGAGTCTCTCGACGCCACCGGCTGGTCGATTCAGAGCGATGCCATCGAGCTCTCGGGGGCAAAAGTGTCCGTCAAAGACGCCGGTCAGGACATGCTCGTGGATACGGTCGTGCTCTTGCCGAATTACGGTTCGGCGAGCGCATTGCGCTTCAACCCGAAGGGGTGGAAGGCCGCGGCCGGACACACGTACCAGGTCACGGTCGCTGGGGCCTCCAAGCCGTTGAGTTATGCGGTGACGGTGGTCGATTGCCCGTGACGCGGGTCGCAACCCGAGCGGCTCTTCTCGAGCGGCTGGCCCGGCGTCTCGTGCGGCGGCATTGGACACCGGGCAGCGCGTTTGCCATCGTGTCGCCGCGTGCCTATTCCACCTGACGGATCCCAGCTCTTTGAGGCCGCCCTGGTCGCCTATTGGCGAGCGCGCGGGGCTCGCTCGGAGCGCCTTCCAATAAGCTCGCGTGATTCGGTTCACGTGCTCGACATACCCGGACAGGGGAGGCTCCCCACGGTCATGATGCTCCACGGCTTCAGTGCCTCCGGTGCGTCGCAATACAGCGCGTTTTCAGGGCGACTTCTGCCGCATGTGCGACGAATCGTGCTGCCGGATTTGCCGGGCCACGGACAGAGCACGGTGCCCGCTGAGGGTCTCGTTCCGGCCTCGATGCTCGACGCACTTGTGGCGATCTTGGATGCGACCATCGACGAGCCGGCCGTCGTTTTTGCTAGCTCCATGTCGGGCGGTCTCGCGGTGCAGGCGGCGCGCTGTCGGCCGACGAAAGTCCGAGCGCTCGTGCTCTGTTCGCCGAGCGGCGCTCCCTTCTCCTTGGCCGAGCTCGACCAGTTCCAGAAGACGTTTTCCGTGAACACCCACCGCGATGCGCTCGCGTTCATCGACCGGTTAGCGCCTCGCTCGGCGCCGGACTCGATGACCTTGCCCGGGTTGCTAGGTGAGTTTGCGACGCGGCATGCGTACGCGTGGGGCCTGCGACGGCAATGGAAGCGTCCCCACTTCGTCGAGCTCCTTCGGCGAGTGCCCGAATTGCCGAGTTTGCGGCCTGATGAACTGCGTTCACTGGCGATGCCGGTGTACGTCATCTGGGGCGAAAAGGACGACATCCTGCCGCCTTCGCAGGCGGCCTATTACCGAGCTCACCTGCCGCCGAGCAGCACGATGGAGACGCCTCCCCATTTTGGGCACACGCCGTATTTGCATCATTCCGCCGAGCTCGCCGAGCGTCTGCTCGCATTTCTACGACGGGTTTGACCTTCCGCCGTCAAACTTCCCGCGAGGGCTAAAGTTCTCAAGACCTCGGCCGTTCTAACGGTTGAGCCCGCGATCCGTCGTGTCGTTTTCAATTTACACCAACGTCCCATCGCTGATGGTTCAGGGCCCTTTGCGCCGGAACCAAGCGGGGCTCCAGCGCGCTCTTGAACGGCTGGCCAGCGGGTTTCGAATCAATTCCGCGGCCGATGATGCCGCCGGGGTATCCCTCAGCGCACGGCTCCAGAGTCGCTCGAGGAGTTACGTCGTCGCTGAACGCAACACCTCGACCGCAATCTCCATGGCAGCGACGGCCGATTCGGGAGCGTCGGAAATAAGCGACTCGCTCATTCGGCTGCGGGAACTCTCGGTCCAAGCGAAGGACGGCACGTTGACCTCGTCCGATCGCAGCGCGCTCGACGTCGAATTCCAGGGCCTGCTCGTCGAGGTTGACAGGCTCGCGGCCGCAACGACCTTCAACGGCAGCAACCTGCTCGCCGGCGTGGCGACCTCCATCGCGTTCCAGGTGGGCATCGATGGAACGTCGAACGACGTGATTTCGGTCGAATTCGGCGGCGTCAGTGTGTCCAATTTGGGTCTCTCGGGGACCTCGGTCACCGGCTCGGGAGTGGCGAACGCGACCGCCGCCATGACTGCCGTGGATGCGGCGTTCGTAAGCCTTGGAACCACGCGTGCGAAGCTGGGTTCCGGACTGAATCGGTTGGGGTTTGCGTTAGCGAACGATCAGGGTATTCGCACCCAGCTCGATGCCGCCGTAGGCGCGACACGCGATGCGGATGTCGTCGAAGAAGCCACGAATGTGGCGCGGTACCAGGTGTTGATCGCCGCCGGAGCATCGGTGCTCGCAACGGCCAACGGTCTGGCGGCCTCGTTCGTGACCAAGTTGCTTGGCCTCTGAGGGCGGCTCGGCGCTTTCGGCGGTCGCTCAGCGCCGCTTGACGTTCGTCCGTTCGGTCGTTCGTTTGCGACCGGGAGAGTGATCGTTTAGAACGGACTCTGAATGAACAACGTCATCACGCCCCGGGTTCGACCGCAGTCCAGCATGTTGGCGCTGGCCACGACGCTCGCGTTCCCCCTTTTTTTGGCCGCGTCCGTAGTGAATGCGGCGCCGCAAGCGCACATTCTTCGGATCGATCCGCGCGCCAGCATGGCCGATGGGGCTCCGGTCCTGACCACCGTCATCGAGCTCGTCCAGACGAAGCCCTACAGCCTGGTGACCAGCCCGTGCGCGGAGCTCGTCGGTGACGCCAACCTCGACTGCATTTCGGAGGCCCTGCTGCGGCCCGAAGCGCTCTACACACCTCTGAAATGGCTCAATGAAAACGCGTTTTTCACGGTGACCGTGGACGGACGCGATATGCCCACGACGTTTGTCTCGCGGACGAAGTGGGGCGATAGCAGCGCGCAGGAAGGCGTCGGCACCGCATGGCTCTTGATGGTCGATGCGGGCAACAGCATGGGCGTTCGCTTCGGCGAGGCGAAGGAAGTGGCACGCGCCTTCGTCAACGCGATGACCCCGAACGATGTCGTCAACATCATGTTCTTCAACGACAACAGCGTCGTGAGGCCGAGTGGCTGGCTGACCAAGAAGGCGCTTGCCACCGCGCACATCGATAGCGTCACCAAGACCTATCCCGATCAGGGGCGCACCCGGCAATTGACGAGCATCATCAAGACCGGCGCAACCGATGCGTTCACGGAACTCGGCAACGCGGGCGGCGTGTTGGGACCGATGCACCAGGCGATGGTGGTCCTGTCGAACGGCTCGGGTGGCACCGATTCGTCGTCGGCAGCGCCAGCCGCGGAGTTCCTGAAAAATTACATGACGGGTGGGCGTTTTCCCGAGGAGAACAAGACCCTTCCGAAGGCCCCGGTTCCGGTGATTTCGATCTGGTTTCCGTACGCGGAAACCGAGGAGCTTCGCGCCAATGCCCGGCAGTTCATGACGGCCCTCGCGAACCCCGAAATCGGCGGATTTTACAACATCGTCCGCGAGGGCCAGGCGGGAAAGGGTGTCCGCATCGTCGACGCCGTGCGACGCCGTTTCGATCAGCAACACATCGTGAAGTGGCGCGTGCCCTGCGTCGCGCCGACCATTCAGCAGACCTTCAAGCTCGTGTTCAAGAGCACGGACCCGCCGATCGGTGGCGACAACTTCATCGACGTTCCGGTCGGGATCGATCCGACTGCCTGGCCGCTCGACGTCAACTACGAGCAGACCGAGGCGGCGGCGCAGAAGGACAAACTCTACCCGGGCGGCCGGGTTCGGATCTTCGG
>CANMZR010000204.1 GCA_947502375.1 Polyangiaceae bacterium | reverse complement strand
TTTGTACCGCGAGCGGGGCGGGTATGACACCGCTCGGCGATCTCGCCCCACCCACCGAACGCGAACTCCTCGTGGTCGTCGGCCCCACTGCAAGCGGCAAGAGTGAACTTGCCCTCGAGCTTTGCGAGCGCTTCGATGCCGAGCTGTTGAGCGCAGACAGCGTGCAAATTTACACGCATTTCGACATCGGCTCCGGCAAGCCCACCGCCGAGGACCGGGCCCGTGTTTGCCATCACCTCATCGACGTCGTGGCGCCGCTCGCACCCGTCGACGCGGCCGCCTTCGTCGCGTCAGCCGACGCCGCAATCACCGCCATCCAGGCGCGGGGCAAGCGCGTCATCGTGTGCGGCGGCACCTACCTATGGGTGAAAGCTCTGCTGTCGGGCCTTGCCCCGCTGCCACCCGGAGACGCCCTCGTTCGCGCACGGCATCGGGCCTTGGTCGAGGCCCACGGGCGCGCCGCGCTCCACGCGGAGTTGGCTAAAGTCGATCCCGAGAGTGCCCTTCGGCTGTCCCCCAATGACACGCTGCGCGTGAGCCGTGCACTCGAGGTGTTCGAGCTCTCGGGAAAACCGCAAAGCCTCTGGCATGCAGAACATCGGTTCGGCGAGACTCGCTACAGCGCGCGCCTTTTCGGGGCGCATCGGGAGCGCGACGAACTCGATCGCCGAATTGCGAGCCGCACTCAAGGTTGGCTCGACGGCGGCTGGTTGGACGAGGTCCGCACCCTCCTCGATGCGGGGTACCGCGACGCCCGCGCGATGAACTCCGTCGGTTATCGGCAAATTCGCGCACACCTGGATGGGGAACTCCCCTACCCCGGGCTTCACGAGGCGATTGTCCGCGCAACCCGCGTTTTCGTGCGCCGCCAGCGCACCTGGCTCCGCGACGAACCGGTGACGTGGCTGAAGGGCGCGTGAACCGAGCCGAACGAGTGACCGGACGGCGTTGGCAACGGAGGGCCCGTCCTTAGCGACAACGACCAGCGTCAGTGTTCCTCGTAACCCGATTTCTTATCCAAAGCATGCTTGGATTTTCGGAAACCGATGCAGGAATCGCTCGAGGTTTGAATGGGGAATAACCCCCACATGGCGAGCCCCGTTCCGACTTCCCAACTGGCACCGCGATTCGTGGAGAAAAAGCAGAGCGTCTCCGTTGTGGCTCCGTGCTTCACACCGCGCATCTCACCCCACAGGTAATCCGTTCGGTCTTTTCCCTTCTCCATAAAGCCACGTGTGAACGTCACAGACGCAGCGCATGTCGCGGTCTCTTTCTGCGCGACTGCCCATTCTTTAACGAGCGTGCACAAGTCGCCAGCGGACGCGTTTGGCGCGAGCCACGCCGCAAGTTTAGAGCGCTTGATGGTCCCCAAAGCGAAGCCCTTGCCCATCGGGTTGTCGACAAATTCCGCTTTGATCTTGGGCAGCACCGGCCAAGCCGCGGCGTAGAAGATTCCGGTCACAAGCAGCCCAAGGCCGAGCCGCCAGATGAGTTTTTTTCGACCGCCGGAGTTGCCTGGAGGGTTCGGGCTTGTAGGCGGCTCCCCAGCGCCAAGGGAGGTGGGCCGTGGAAGCGGGACCGCATCCCCGGAAGAGTCACTTGGAGAACTCAAATTTTCTTGGTCGGTCATCGATGTTCGGACCGTAAACACAGTTTAAATTTCCGTCAACTCAACTTATTACGTAGCCGCACCAGCGAACGGCGACCAAGGATTGTGAAACCTTGGCCGCGAACCAGCGCTGCCTGGGGTCCACTATTGTTTATAAAAAAGTTTTTGTTCTACCGTGCAAGAAACCACCCTACATTCTCGCTCGCGGCATCGAGCAAGGCAACATGCAACCGTGCAACCGCACCTTCCTCGGACGGGCGTTCTACTGCCGCGTCGTGAGGCGCCAAGCACCGCAACTCCGATTCACCCTAAACTGAGAGCGGTATCGAGCACGTCCCCGAAGGAGTCGAGCCTCGCGGCCGGCAGTTCCCCATCGAAGTCGAGAACGTCGAAGGCCTCATCAAAAGCGGGAGACTCGACCAGCGGATTCAGCATCGAATGGTCCAGTCCCCGCGAGACGGTACGCGACGCCGCCGCCGGCGGTACTTCAAGGGCGTCAGCAGCCACAGGAGCGAACCCATGCTCCTCAAATTCGGACGGAAGTTCGCGCACAACCTCGGCATCGACCCTCCAATCGCTTGGTAGCATCGGCAACGGCGGAACCACGAACAAGGCGGGCTGGGCGAGCGATAAGGGCGGATTCGTCGGCCGGTCCGAATCATTCCGAAAGGGGCTCGGCGTCCGCTGGTCGTCCTCGTCTTCGTGCTCCAACGTCGAGCCAGCGGCATCGGAGGCCAGGGTTTCCTCGTGACGAAACAGCTCTTCGTGCGAGTCGAAGGCAGTGGCGTGGCGCGGACTCACAGCGCGAGCCTCACTGACCGCGCCGGGCTTCACCCCGTCATCAACAGCGACCACCCCGTCATCAACAGCGACCATCGCGTCATCGAAAGCAACCATCGCGTCATCGAAAGCGACCATCGCGTCATCAACAGCGACCGCCGCGTCATCGACAGGCAGCGGAGCATCGAAAACGACCGCCCCGTCATCGAAAACGACCACCCCGTCACCGACAGCAAGCGGAGCATCGAAAGCGACCGCCCCGTCAGCGACAGGCAGCGGAGCATCGACAGCGATCGCCCCGTCAGCGACAGGCAGCGGAGCATCGAAAGCGATCGGCACCTCGCTGGCAGGCTCGCTCGACGAGGCCACGGCAGGCAACCCACCGGACGAATCGCGACGATTTCGACGCACGAGCGCCAAACACTCTTGCAGCACGCTCAAACGCTGAACGTCGTTCACGATGGGCCCCCATTCAGACGCTCCACCAACTCACCCCACGAAACACCAGCCTCGAGCGCCGTCAGGACAGCATCGACAGCCGCCTCTCTGAGGACGAGAAACCGCGTTCGTGACGCCTCGCGCGCGACCGGTACCACCGACGCCTCCCCGCCCGTGCTGGCTGCTAGCGCCGCGCCCAACACTCCGCAGAGCATGACGTCACCGATCGGCTCCTCGGCAACCGGCGAACGTTCAACCACCAGCGCGAGGACTTTGCCCCAGCGCTCCGCCGACAAAGAACCGAGCCCTGCCAACGCAAGCTCCCCCGCGAGGTGCTCGACGACCACCGCAAAAGACGCAGTTCGGACGCCATTCACGCCATCACCAGGCAGCCCGTCACTCGGAACGAAGCGCTCGCGAACTCGCAGGCCCATCGCTTCTCCGAGCGCACGACCGAATTGCACGGTCGCGTTCTCGCCCGCAATGCTGCAAAGCGCGACCAGTGCATCCGCCGGAAGCAGCACCCGTGACGAGAGCGCCACGCGAATTTGGCCAGTCGGCAAATCGACCGTGATCGCGCGGCGGGGGTCGAACTTATGCGGTCCGATGACGCTCATGCACCACGACTTGTACGTCGGTCCAACGCAGGCTGTCAAACGCGGAGGAACGAGGGCCTCCCGCAACTTGGGCGACGGCCCCCCGGAAACTCAATCGCAGGGCGCGTTGCTGGAGCTGGGCTATGCTCGAACATGCCGTGACTCAAAGGTTTCGCTCGCTCTACGCTGGCCTGGCATTCGCCTTGGCCGAATGCCTCCTCGGTACGGCTGCGCGCGCCGCGGAGGCTCGTCGCGCGAGCACGCCCGAAGTGAGCCGCCCGACCGCGTTCCGACTCGGGTGTTCGCTCAGCGAGCCTGTCTGCGTTCATGCGGCAGGCGATAAGCGCGTCCCGGTCAGCGTCGCAGCGGGCGCCCTGGAGGTAGCCGAACGCACCCTTCGCTTTTTGCGCGGCAACGACCTCGCCCTTCCCATCGAGGACGGAGCGCTCGGCGGCGGGCCCGAGTTTGACGTGTACCTTTCGTCGGAAGTCACGTCGTCGCGAGCCCATGACGACCCAGCTTCTCTTATCGGGGCCAACGACAGCGCCAGCGCTTTTGGGCTCGTCACGACGGCGCATCGCGGCTGCGAGTTGGCTTCCGACGTCGCCAGGGCGGTGGCACAGGCTGCCCTCATCGGTCTCGATCCCGGAGCTGACGGAGCGACGCTCGGTATCGGCTCGAGCCAGCTCGCCGCGGTCGTCGCGCCTTGCTTCCGGGTCGAAGCCGCTGCGCTTGACCAATTTCAGCGGGCGCCGGAGCGGGCGCTGGTCGAAGCGACGCCGAGCACGTTTGCTGGAGCAGCGCTGTGGGCCGACTACCTCGAAGAAACTTACGGGAAAGGAGGCCCTCCACGCCTCTGGACCGAGTTCGTGGCACTCGAGGGCCAACGTACGCCGGCGACGTCTTTTGTTTGGATTTCGGAGCCCGATGTCTACGATATCCTGCGTCGCCTTTTGCATGGGCTCGGCAGCAGCCTCGACGAAGCCGGGCTCGGGTTCGCCGTCGCCCGCGCCTTCGTTGGGAGCCGCAGCGACGGGAACCGGCTCGCGGACACAGAGCGTTACGGGGACCTCGGTCGTGTGCGTTTCGACTGGTCGGTACCCATCACGAGCCTGCCGCGACGGCTCCGTACCCGTCCCATCGAGGCCACCGGCGCCACCTTTGGCTGGCTCGATACGGCGGGCGCAGTCGACACCGACGGACTCGTCCTCGTCGCAGAGTGCGAACACACGTACGCCGTGCGCTGGGCACTCGTCACCGTCGATGGCGAAGGGAAGGAACTCGGCCGCCACACCGCCGGCCGCTGGGGCGACGACACCGCGCAGATTTCACTCAGCTCCTTGAAAGACGTCGCTGGCGTGCTCGTCGTCGGTTCGGTGGCGGGACACGATGATCGCGAGCTTCCGTTTGATCCCGACGAGGGTTCCGTTGCGACCGCGGTCTGCGAAGTGACCCTTCGACGCGATTGACCGAGTTGGAAGCATGACCCAAGCGCCGGGCAGCGTCTCACTGCCAAGGCCGTCGGCGCGCGGCGATGCACAGCTCTTTTCGGATCGCATCGAGAGGAAGCTGCCCGGCCGGCAATTCCTCACAAGAAACGTGCGGATCGTAAGGGTCGTTACCAATGGCGAGCGTTCGCGCATTCGGAAGGGCTTCGCCGCCGGCGTAAAGCGCGTGCAACGACCACCATCGTGCCGTCGGCGAACGAATATCCTTCGGCGAAACGACCAGCTGCATCGCAGCATCGCGCCTTCCCACGCCGAGCAGCGCGTCCGACAGCACACAGCGCACCCCCGCATCCGCAGGCGCGCTCGTGAGGGCCCGCTCGGCTTCAATCCGTGCCGCTTCAGCGTGCCCGCGCGCGAGGAGCAACTCGGAAAGCCTGCGCTTTTTCGCGGCGTCACGAAAACCGAGAACGGCGCGTGTCGGGCGTCCGTGCCCCCCCATCAACTCTTCGGGCATCGTCCGAGGCGTGGCTTTCAAGGCGGCTCGCCAACGCGCATCCCAGTCCTCGAGCGACACCCCCGAGACGGTCTTTATCGCCTCAGCCACATCGGATCCCGGCGTCGCATCGCGCATTGCCACCAACAACTTCGGTAAGGCCGCCTCGCCCGACTGCTCGACCCAATAGGCCACAAAGCTCGACACTTGAGCGAAGGCCACCATGGCCTTTTCGGCGCTAGGCAACATCGCAATCGACGGACCAAGACCCGTGAGAGGAAGACCCAATCCAAGGTCGATCCCCGCCGAGGCGATGTCATCCGCTGCGGGCACGCCATCAAACGGATGTCGCTTTCTCCAACGAATTTCCTGACGTTTTGCGACGCCCTCCTGCAACCACAGTGGCGCGCGATCGCGAGTCGCCATCGAGAGCACGAGGTGCGTCATCTCGTGCGCCAGCGTGTCGAGCCAGCCATAGCCATGCCGCGTCGCACGCGGCGATAAGAGCAACACTCGCCCCCACTTCGCGACCGCGACCGTGCCCGTGGTCTTCGCAGCCTTTTCCGGCAACCCGGAAAGCGCCGCGAGGCTCAGCTGATCGCGCGTCATGTCGATGAAGATCGGATCGGGCAGGCGCGCCCCCAACTCGCGTGCGAGCGTTTCGCGCATCTCGAGGGCCGCATCCGCGAGCACCGGGAAGAGGACCGCGTCCGCGCCATCCTGAAAGCGCGCAACGACGCCGCGCGGGTCTTTGCGCATCACCGCCGCCGCGGTGGCGCGCGCACAACCGACGGCGATAGGCTCGAGCGCCGCTGCCCCATCGTGCTCGCGAAGGTCGGACCTATCGAGCAACGCTGCCGCGCCATCGCAATCTCCGCGATAGAGTGCGAGGCGCGCCCGCTCGACGATGAAGTCCGCTTCGTTCCCCGCGCCTTCGAGCAACGACGTGGCCTCGGCAAAATCCAGCTCCAGGATGGCGAGGCGCGCACGCAGAGCCGTCACGCTTCGCAGTTGAGCTGCCGCTGGCGCCACCGAAACCTGCGGCGAGAGCAGCGCTACGAAAGCGAGCGCGCCGACGAGCATCGCGACCTGAAAACGCCGAAGGCTCCGAGTGGATGAACGCGTCATCGTAGCAAGCCTTCCGTATAACGACGCACCGCGTCGCGAAGATGCCCTGGCGACTTCCGTCCAAGCCCTTCGGTCACTCTCCGCCGAAAGCGGTCGGCCGTCTCGTCCTTGCGCTCACCGGGAACGTCCACGTCTTGGGCCATCTTTTGCTCGTCGCCTAGCTGGGCTGAATGCTCACCTTCCTGTTCTTCTTTTTCGCCCGGGGCCTGCTCGAGGAGGCGCTGCGCTTGGCGCTGTGACTCGAGTCCACTTGTGCCATGGTGAGCCGCGAAATCCCTCGCAGCATTGTCCATCTGTCGCGCTGCTTCGTCGATTTTTTCCAGCATTTCCTGTGGCAATGGCGCATCGCTAGCGCTGCTCTTTTCGCGAATGGCACGGGCTCGCTCGGCCAAGGCCTTTTCGCGTGGTGCCGATTTTTCGAGCGAACTCTTCGCCGCCTCCGAGGACTTTTTCCGCGCCTTCGCGGCTTGGCTCTCCGCTTCACGGACAAGGCCCCCGAGCGCATCCGCCGCCGAACGCGCGCCGTTGGCCACTTCACGCTCACTGCTTCCTTGTGGCGCATCGACGGCGCGCTTTCCGGCCCGCTTTAGAGCCTCGATTGCGCGCTTTCCGGACTCCGCCGCTTCCCCTAGATCACCTCGTTCGAGCGCCGCGGCCATCCCGTCGCCCTGTGAACGACCTTGAGCCGCCTCCGAGCGCGCCGAGGACGGCTCAGCCCCATTCTCAGGCAAGGCTTCGACGGCTTTGCGGACCTCATTGCCGAGTTGACGCAGCTCCTCGCGCCTCGCCTGCTTCTCCTCATCGCTGAGAGCATCCGCAAGTGCACGCTCCACGTCTGCCATCTCGAAAGCGTGCTCGCGACGCAGTTCGTTCAGCGCCTGCTCGAGGGCCAAGGACTCGTCCGACGCATCCGAACCGCCGCCATCTTGCCCCCCGCCGCCCGACTCCGTCCCCGCCATCGAGCCGCCTCCGGACGAAGCGAAGGAGGGGTCCGGCTGTTTGAGACGTACCGCGAGATCATCCGCGGCAAGGCGCGCATGATAGCGGTCCCCGTCTTTGAGCGCGCGCTCGATCCTTTCGAGGTCGTTCTCGATTATTTCCCCAAGATCGAACCCAAGCTCCGAGAGCTCGGTCACGTTACGCCCGCCATCTCGAAGCACCGAGAGGGCCGCCGCGAGGCGACGGTCTGCACGCGGCCGCTCGAGCGGTTCCGCGCCAAGCTTGATCGAAACCGAGGCTTCGACGGCCACGTCGGCGAGTTTCAGCGCGGACGCCCGGGCAGCCTGCGTGCCGAGCGCGTCCAGCACCGAATCGAGTCCAAGCAGCGTATTTTCCGTATCTTCGCGAAGCTTGTCCACGGCCGGCTGGCTCTGAACTTTTGCTAACGCTGCGAGGTCCTTATCGACGCGCTCGAGCTGACCACGAACGAGTGAAGCCACGCGACCTGGAAATTTCAACCCCCCAAAGTCTCGCTTTAGAACCTCATTCACCGTGTCAAACGCAACGCCTTGTTGTTTGCGTTGACTCGCAATCCAGGCGGCATTTGGCTCGATATCGCTCGCGACTCTCGTCGCCAAAAGATCGGTCACGGCGTCGCGTGCCCGGGTGAGAGCCACCTGCCGCAACACCTCGCGCTCGGCAATTTTTAGAGGGATAAGGACGGTCGATGCACTGCGTCCCCAGTTGGGGCCGCGGATTGGGTCGTCGTCCTTTGCCTCGACTGTCACCTCGACCGGAATGTAGCTCTTCGCGATGAACTTGTCGGTCGCCAGGAGGTCGATCCCGCCGCGGTCACTCGGGCCTTTCGGCTTTGACAAACTGCGGCGCTCTTCGCGGTCACCGGAGCGCAGGACGAGCTGAACTTCCGTAAGAGCGTGGTCATCGGACGCTTCCCAATGGATCGGAATGCGCGGATGATCGAGCAGCGTAAAGGTAGCTGGCGCA
>CANMZR010000203.1 GCA_947502375.1 Polyangiaceae bacterium | reverse complement strand
CGTCGCGAGACGATGTCCTCCGGCAGCTTGAATGAGAACGTGGTGGCCCCCGGCTCTCCGTCTTGCTCCGCGGTGGTCGCCGAGAGCTTGATGCGCTCATTCGTACCCGCGCCGCCGAGTGCGCTGCCAAGACCGGCGGCGAGCTCGGGCAGGCACAAGTAATACTGATCGCCGAAGGGATCGACACAGCCGCCAAGCCACACAATCTGCAATGGGCGGGGCTTGCCTTCAGCGTCGCCGAGGCCATCGGAGACCGTCATCTTCAACGTGATTGTGTCGCCGGGGCGTCCGAAAGGAAGGTCGGCTTCGACGCCGAGGATCCTCAGGCCCTTGACGGCGTTGGCCGGCTCAAACTCCGCGGCACAGCCCGCCGCCACACCAAGTGCAGTCAGTAAGGACAAAACCCAACGACGAGCCCGCGGACTCGCTCTGCGGACCGATGCTGTGCATGCCGTGACGCTCACCACTCACCTCGCATTCCAAGGCTCGGCAGGATCGGTAGCCCCGACACGTACTGCCGCTGCGTGAAGTTGAAGTTGTAGGACAACCCCTCGGTGTTCTGATTGTTGTAACTGTTCTGCACGTCGAGGTACGCGGAGAGTTTCCAGTTCTGGAACTGCCAGGCCTTGTCGACGCGGAGATCGAGTGCATGGAAGAGTGGCAGCCGTTCGCTCGATGGACCGCCGAACGGGATCGCCGTGTAAGCGCCTGAAGCGCCGTGGAAAAGACCGCCGATTCGATTCGGATCGCATGAAATGCTCGTGGCGTCGCAAACGTTCGGTGTCGCCAGGTTCCCGCTTATCAGCCGAAAACGCGCGCCGAACTCCCAGCCGCCGCCCAGCCGGTAACTTCCGAGCGCCGTGAGAATGTGCGTTTGATCGAAGCTGACGAGGTACTCAGGTTCGTTGGGTCCGTTCTGTCTCGTGGAGCGCGACAGCGTGTAGGCCAGCCAGCCGAAGAACTTGTCGTCGGCTTTGTATTTCACGAGCAGCTCGCCACCGACGACGTAGCCGGTGAGCGAGTTGTCGTAGACGACGCTGGTGCCGCTCGCGGAGGCTTTCTGCCCAACAAAATTGTCGAGCTGCTTGTAAAATCCCTCGACGGACAGCTCCACTTGCCGCGTCACGTCTTGCTCGACACCGAGTCCATAATGGATCGCGCGGTTCGAGCGCAGTCCGGTCGTCCCGAGTGGCGGCAGCGATTGCTGGGGCGTCGGAGGTTGGTAGAAGACGCCCACACCGAGCTTCGCCGTGGTCTTCGGAAAATTGTCCCGAAGGCCGTAACGCGCGTTGAAACGCGGCGCAAAATCATGGCGTTTTGTAAACTTGTCGTAGTCGAGGCGAAAGCCCGGCACGAGTCGGAGGCGCGCGATTGGCGTAAGCTCCATCTCCACGTAACCCGCTGGCCGGTAATTCCTACCGCGTTCGGCAAAGGTCTGCGGCGTGCGCGTCGAGAACGGTTGATTCGGCGGCTGGCCTGGTGCCGGCGGTGCGGGCAGCCGCACGGCGACGTCGTAGCCGCCCGCGATCATGTCCATGCCGACGTGCATGGTCGCGCTTCGCCCGAGTCGGGTCGTGTATTCGCCGCGACCGAAGAAGCTCACGGACTGAACTTTGAAGTACAAATCGCCGAGGCCGAACTGCAACAGATCACGCCCAACGGAAAGGGAGCTGTCAAAGCGACGACCTTCGCCGAGGTCCACGTCGTATTGCATCGCGGCGCGCTGAAACTGGGTCTTCAGACCGAGGTTCCCGCTCAGGCCTGGCTCGTTGGCCGAGGGCTGCGTCAAGAGCAACTCGATGCTGTCATCCGAGCCGTAGAACGACGTACGGATGTGGTGTCCCCGCCTCGGCTTGCCATCGAGGATCAGCTGATAGTCGTAATAAACGGGTGCTTGCGTGACTCCCGCGCCCGCCTTGGCAAGGACGGGTCCGAGCCATGCGTCGAGGTAGCTGCGGCGCGCTGCAAGTGCGAATGACCACTTCTTATTCGTGTCGGGGATCGGGCCTTCGACGAGGGCGCGCGTGTCGATGAGGTCCACCTGCACGAGGCCGTGCAAGCCATCGTTCCGGGGCGCCCGCAGGCCCGCGTCCACGATGCCGCCCGTGGCGCGGCCGTAGCGTGCGCTGAAGTTCCCGGGATAAAAATCAATCTTGTTGAGCAGCTCCGTCGGTACGACGCTCGATAGTCCGCCGAAATGGTAAATCAGCGGAACGAAGGTGCCATCGATGAAGGTTTGCGTGTCCTGGGGTGCCGAGCCGCGGACGAGCAACAGACCGGCGAGACCGGGCGGTCGCGCGACACCCGGGAGATTTTGCAGCGCGCGAAGTGCGTCGCCGTTCGTGCCCGGAATGCGCTCGAGCTCCCGCTTTTCGATGGAGCGACGGGTGACTTCACGTGGTGGCCGCTCGGCTGTGACGTCGATCTCGATGACGCCGACCGGGGCGTTGCTCGTGGCTGCTCCTTTGCGGATCAGTCGATAAACGACGACGTTTTCTTCGTTGGCGGCGATAGGCTCCGTGAGCGCGAGTTGCTCGAAGCCCTCGGCCGAAACGGTGAGCTGGTAGTCCCCCGCAACGAGTGAAGGCACTACGAACGCACCCTTCCCATCGATCGGGACCTCCGACCATGGTGTGCCAGGAAGCTCGCTTATGCCGAGCTTTCGGAAGCGAACGTTCGCGTGCAGGAGTGGCGGTCCGTCGTCCTTTGCGAGGACGGTGCCGCGCAACGCTCCCGTGGTACGCGATGGCTCGACGATGCGCTCCTGCCAATTGAAGTCGAACTGGTAACGAATCGTCGCGCGTAGCGGCTTTCCCTTCCGCCTGGCCGGCACGAACGTCAGCTTTTTTGCAGCCGAAATAGAGCTCTCGTCGAGACCATACCCAAGCCCTTTTTCGACCGTCGCGTCCTGGACCGTGCCGTCAACGTCGATGGTGAGCTTGAGAAACACCGAGCCTCGAATCGCCGCGTCGAGGGCTTCTTTTGTGTACTCCGGCTGCACGTCGTTCGTGCGCTCGGGCAGCGTTAGCTCAGCGGGCTTTGGAGGGGTTTCCGAAGGCGCGACGGGGCGGCCTTTCGAGTCGAAGCGCGCGGCCTCATCGGGGTCCTCTGCCGCGGCCGGACTCGGCGTCAGAAGCAGCGCCAGCCCGAGCGCGGTCGCGTATCGACGCACGTCATTCATGCCCGATGCCTCTCTTACCACCATGTTCACTGGGTGCCAGGACGAAGCGAGTTCGTGGTCACATTTGGTCGCGGCGCTTCAGCAGAACGAGCACGGCTGCGAGCAGCAGCACGGTCATGGTGCCGAGGATGAGGAACGGAAGGTACGTTTGTTCGTGGCTCGTAAAGGACCACGCGCCGTTCAGCGTGTCAGAGGCAACCTGGGCCGTCGCGCATTCAAACTTGCCGTTTTTGATGAAGTCGCTGGCGCTCGTTTGAGCCGGGTTACCGAGGTCGATGAGCCAGGCCGAGTCCTGAGCGACCGCCACGCGCTCGGAGACCACCGCGGCCTCGAAGCCCCAACGCGCCGGGATGCCGTACATCAGCCACGAGAGCTTCGGGATGGTGGTCGCCGGGACCATCAGGCCACCGAGCACGACTTGCGGAATGAGAGCGATCGGCGTGAGGGCCATCGCCGCCTCGGAGGACGTCACGATGGTCGATAACAACAGACCCACCGCGACCGAGGCGATGGCCGTCGTCACGAGCGCGGCAAGCTCCTGGAAGAAGGCTGCGGCGCCGCCGTGGAAGCCGAGCCAGAAAAATACGATTGCCAGGAGGGCCGTGCATTGCACGATGCAGAAGATCGCCAAGAGAACGAATTTACTCAGCATGTAGTTCACGAGGCCGAGATTCACCATTCTCTCGCGCACGTAAATCGACCGTTCACGAACGATTTCACGGGCTGCATTCGAGGTGCCGAACCACACCGAGCTGACGACCAAAAAGAACATTGCGC
Organism: Polyangiaceae bacterium; assembly: GCA_947502375.1. GTDB lineage: Bacteria > Myxococcota_A > Polyangia > Polyangiales > Polyangiaceae > SYFR01. The sequence goes on along the minus strand of CANMZR010000203.1, from coordinate 4,492 downwards.
CGGTGTGGTCTTGCGTCGCGGTAAGGTGGCTCAATATTTCGGCGCCACCGGTTTGTTTGTTGTTTTTCGCGATGTCTTGCAGTGCGCCAATGCACCAGGCCGGCGAGGCCTCCGTTTGGCCGCCGAACACGACCGCCAGTAAGACCCCGATGATGGGCGCCTGCGCCAGCATGATGGCGGTGCCGCTGACGTCGCGGAACTTCGTCTTGAAGTAGCGCGATAGGAGCAAGCCGAACTGGCCGCTCGTCTTGGGGCGCGAGGCCGGGATCCCACGTTGCCCCTCGCCGGTGCCGATCGAGCGGGCACCCGAGTACATTTTTTTGCAGGTTGGATTGGTGTCGGAAAAGTACTCCGCTCGCCACAAAATCGCCGCCTTGTTTCGGGCGGCGGTGCGGGGCGCTAGCGGGTTCGTCGCCTGGAGCTGCTTGTGGATGGGCAGTTCGCGGTCCGCAATTTTGCCGAACATATCGCGGGGATTATCGACGATCGCGTTCTTCGGTGGCTCGACGTATTTGCCTTGGGTTCGCAGCTCACAGCCGCTGAAGAATCGATAACTGTCCGGGATGGTCGGCCCATAGAACATCGGCACGCCGCCGTAGCCGAGGACGAGCGCGTGCGTGAACTTCTCGTACTCCTCTTTGGCCGGCTGATGGATCGTCATGATGATCGTCTTGCCGGTCGCTTTCGCGAGTTCACTCAGAAGATGGATGAGGCTCGCCGCGTCGTCGGACGCGAGCCCAGAGGTCGGCTCGTCGAGGTAAACGATGACCGGATCGGTGACGAGCTCGAGCGCGATGTTGACGCGCTTTCGCTGCCCGCCGGAGAGGACTTTGCGCTCGGGCGCTCCGATTTCGAGGTGCGAGATCGAATCGAGCCCGAGGTCGCGCAAGGTTTGATTGACCTGCTTGTCGATCTCTTCGTCGGTGTAATCGGGCGGCAGCCGAAATTTGGCGCTGTACCTGACGGCCTCGAAGACCGTGAGTTCGGCGTGCACGAGATCATCCTGTGGGACGTAACCGATCGAGCCGCGCAGCAAATCGTAAATGGAGTAAAGGTCTTCGCCGTTGATTCGGACGAGGCCTTGCGTCGGCGGAAGGTAACCGTTCAAGGTCAAGAGGAGCGTGGTTTTACCGGCGCCGCTCGGCCCCATCAGCGCGATCATGTCGCCGGGCAACGCCTTGAAAGAGACGTTGTCGAGCAGCACCCGCATGCTCGCCTTGTTGTCTCGGTCGGGGACCTCGAGGTAGAGCTGCCAAGCTTCGATTTCGTAAAGTGGCCGGCCCGCCCAACGTTCTTCGGCGTGCCCCTCGTTGACGACGTTGACTTCGCCAGCGGCGCTGAGCTGCAACTGCACCGGCATCGGCCCGATGTAGATTTTCTGACCGTTCGTGACTTCGACGCGTTGTCCCGCGATGAGTCGGTGACCGTTGACGTAAGTGCCGTTCGCGCTGCCAAGATCGGTCACATAGATCCGACCGTCGGCTTGTTCGACCTGCGCGTGACGGCTCGACACTTGGGCGTGCGTGACGACGATGTCGCTGCTCGGCGTGCGGCCGATGGTGCGGATCGCCGAGCCTCCGGACTTGAAGTCGAGTTGACCAAAGACGGTCACGTGCTTGCGCACCGCAGGAGTGGCAGCCGCGGCGTTCGCTGGGTCAGAAGCGCCCATATGCGCGCCGACCGTGCCGGCTTCTAACCCAGGTGCGCTGGGTACTCGGAGTGCGGCCTGCTCGGCGGGTGGAACGTAAGCAAGTTGTGCGGCGCCACCTTGCGCGAGTGTGCGGCCGATCTCGAGCAGCAGGTCGATACGCACCGGAATTGGACCGATGTTGAGCACGGAGTTGGGCAGTAGCGGCGTTGGCTGCCCGCCAGCCAGCTTCTGCCCGTTGAGGTACGTTCCGCTGGTTGAATGGTTGTCGGTCACCTCCATTCGATCGAGCGCAACGGTGCAGTGGAGGCTCGATACGCTTGGGTGGCCAAGCGTGAGGGACGTGCGGCCTGGGTCACGGCCAATGAGGAACGTGCCCGGTGGCGCGCTGACTTGACCCACCGAGAGCAGGGACGCGGTGATCGCCGGATGCTCGAGTGGCAGGTTGACGTCCCCGATGCGAAGTGCCTGACGAAAATCAAGTGGAACCGATTCGCGGGCGGCGATCTCGCGCTCACCGGCGAACGCTCGCCCCGCCCCGGTGTGGAGAAATACGAGCTTCCCCTCGCCTTGGTTGACGATCCACGCGTGTTCCGGTGCGACGCCGCCACCTTGCAGCACGATGTCGCACTGCGGGTGACTGCCAATCGTGAGGGTTTTTTTGCCGAATTTTGGGCTCATAAGGCTACATCCAGGTGCGAACGTTCAAGGACTGCATCAGCGTGAAGTCAGCGCCCAAACCAGGGCCGCGACCAACAGGCCAATCGTCAATGCCATAAGGATGACGAGGTTCATTAGCGGGTTCGGAGCGCCCGGTGAGAGCGCGGCTGGTGGGGGATCGGCGTGCCAAGCTTGGGGCGGCGGCGCGGCGAAAGATTCCGGTGAATGCGGCTCTTCGAGCAGCGTTTGGACAGCCCCGGCTGGACCTGCGGGTACCGTATGGCCCGCGGCGGCCAGCCCTGTCAGCGGGACGGACGGGGAGCCGAAGTTGGGCTCATCCATGCGCGTTTTTGCCAGTTTTTTACCCGCTCGGACGACCCGAACCATCTGGACGGTGATGTTGTCGTGTCCGCCACGGCGGTTGGCGAGGGCGACCAACTCGTTGCAGGCTGTCTGGAGGTTCGCCGATTTGAGAAAGGCGAGCGCGGTCACAAGGATGTCCTGGTTTTGAGCGAGGTCGGTCAACCCGTCCGTGGCGAGGATGAAAACATCGCCGTCAAAAAGTTCCATAGGCTCGTCACGAGTCTCGACCCGGACGGTGGGCGTCATCCCGAGCGCGCGCGTGATCTTGTTCGACTCCGGATGGCCAATCGCCTCTCGTTCGGTGAGACGACCGCTGTCGAGCAATTCCTGAACGAGCGAGTGATCTCGGGTGATGCGGTGGATTTGTTTGTTGCGAATCATGTAGCCGCGGCTATCACCCACGTGCGCAACTTCAAGCATGCCGTCGCGAAAAAGAAGCCCAACGCAGGTCGAGCCTGGGCGTTGGCGGTTCTCGCCGGGGCCACCAAGCTCGTAAACCTTGAGCGCTGCTTCTTCGATGGCGGCGACGAGTGTCCGAACGGGTTCGGTTTCCTGGCTGGTCCGCGCGACGCACTCGAGGATCGTCTTGACGGCGAGCTCACTCGCTTGCTTGCCGCCGACGTGCCCGCCCATGCCATCGCAGACCACGAACAGATGCCCGACGGCCGAGACGCTCTGACCCACGGCGTCTTCGTTCACGCGCTTGTGGGGGTCGAGTCCCGGGTCGGTCGCCGAGGCGAATTCGAGTTGCATTTCGCTAAGCGACACTTCGGTGGTACTGCTCTGGTCGCTACGTTAAGAAAAGCGTAAGTGACAGCGTTATTGCCGTTGAGCGATGACGAGGTTCACGGTGTAGCCGCCGAATCGAACTTTATCTCCGTCCGTGAGCTGAGTGGGGCTGTTCGGCTCCAGTCGACGACCGTTGACGTACGTGCCGTTGGTGGATTTCATGTCCTGCAACGTGAACTGGCCATTGGCACAGCGAATGGTCGCGTGCCGCGTCGAGGTCGTTCCGTGCGCAATCGGAACCTCGCAATTCACATTGGTTTCGGCTCGGCCGATCAGGTTTTCACCCTCGAAAATAACCCAATGCTTCCCGCGAGCATCATCCTGAAAGGAATAAATAAAACCCCCAAGAGGGCGTTGTGGCTGCGGGTCGGCGGGTCCGTCAAGCCGTCCGGCGACCAGGCCCGCCTGCGGGTTCTGGCCTTGCGGAAGCCCTTGGGGTGACGGCATCGGCCCTTGGCCAGGTGGCGGTGGGTATGGCTCGCGGCTACCTTGAGGGGTGACGTAGGCCTGCGCGGGTGCAGGCGGTGGTCCATAAGCCGCCGGTCCACCGGGTCCACCTTGCGCGAACTCGTCCCCCAAAGGTCGTGGCATTCCGCCGCGCTGCGGTGGCGGGTAATGTTCCTGATACCCGGTGGCCGAAAGCGAGGGATCGTTTTGGCTGCCGGCGTCGGGGGCAGCCGGCGGCGGCGGGTAACCGGCCCGGCCGGGTCCCGTACCCGGTGGCGGCCCGAATCCCGGCGGCTGTCCGAATCCCGGGGGCTGTCCGAATCCCGGAGGCTGAGGTTGGGGCGGCCCGAATCCCGGAGGCCGTCCGGCACCCGGAGGCGGAGCTTGTGGCGCCCCGAATCCCGGAGGCTGTCCGGCACCCGGTGGCGTCCCGAATCCCGGAGGCCGAGCTTGTGCCGGCCCGAATCCCGGAGGCTGTCCGGCACCCGGAGGCCGTCCGGCACCCGGAGGCGGCCCAAATCCCGGCGGCTGAGCTTGTGGCGGCCCAAATCCCGGAGGCTGTCCAAATCCCGGTGGCGACCCGAA
>CANMZR010000202.1 GCA_947502375.1 Polyangiaceae bacterium | reverse complement strand
GTCGGCGTGCAGCTCATCACGATGGGACTGCTCGGTGAGCTCGTCGTACGCACCTACCACGAGAGCCAGGGCAAGGCGATTTACACCGTTCGTAAGGTGTTAGCCGAATCCATTGCCGACGACGCTTCGAGCTGAAAGTCCGGCCTCGCAGCAAGGTCGTGCCGCGCTCCTGTCCAGCTGCGATCCTGAGGGCCAGCCGCGAGCCTGAGGGCCAGCCGCGATCCTGAGGGCCAGCCGCTTCAGTGAGTGACGACGACTTCGATCGTTCCGCCAGCCAGCGTGTTTTCAAGAACGAGTTCGTAGCGGTTCGCTTCGAGGTTTTGCTCGTTGAAGACGGCCAGCAGCGTCGCGGCGCGGGCATCGGTCAGCGGGTTCGCTGTCTGTCCGGCGCCAAGTTTCACGACGAAGTGTCCAAGGCTCGGGTTCGCACGCACGGTCCGAATGATTTCAATCAGGGCCGCGGTCTGGTTTTCTTCAAGGCTCTTCTGGCCGGCTCCGAACGCGAGGGGCGGCGTCACTTTGAAGGCTTTTCCCTCGAGGCGAGCGAAGCGCGGGCAGCCCCCCGGCGTCTCACCGGGTTCCGTGGGACAGCCGTCCACTGGATCGGCGATGCGGTCGTTGTCCGAGTCGGGGCAGCCGTTGGCTTTCGGGTCGTCGGAGCGGGCCCCGGGGGCCATCGGGCAGGCGTCGTCGTCGAGCACGCCGTCACCATCCTGATCGCGCTTCTCCGGGCAGCCGCGCCGCTCCTCGGGGCCGGCCTCATTGGGGCAGGCGTCGTAGGTGTCCCGAATGCCATCGAGATCGCTGTCCGCGTCACCGTTCGCAGCTAAAACACGCCGAGCTTGCGACGCGTACGTCAAGCTCAGCACGGCGCGTGCGCTCGGCGTACCGGGTGCCCCCCCGAGGCCCGCTCCACCCACGAGCCCCACTTGAAAATCACCCGCCCGAAAGACGAGCGAGCCCATCGGTTCGAAGGACAGCCGCATGCTCGCATCCCCGAGTCCCGCAAGTGTGGGTTGTGAAGGGTCTGCGCGGTACGTAAACGCCGCGACGTGGGGCTCGACGGCGAGCTGAACCGCGGAACCGAGGCGAACGCCTGCCGCACACGATGCACTGAGGCGATCGCCGTCTCGGCCGGCGAACCAAAGCGGCGCGATGCCAAGCGTGCAGCCGTATAAAAACGAGTCAATCGCACCCGCCGCCGCCACCACGGCCTCCACTCGGAACAGGCGTCGCGAGCTCTGCAGATAGGCGCTCTCCGAGCCGGTCGGAGCCCAAAAGCGTGCGCCAACTTGCAGGTCGACATACTTTCCACGGACCGGCAGGACGTGAGCGCCGACACGAAGATCACCGACGCCAGGCTTTCCGGCCGCGCGGGGTTCGCCAGTCACAGCGTCGATGGGAGAACCCTTTTCCAGGACCGCCATGGGCACGTCTAGCTCCAAATTGAGCCAGTCCCGCGGGCTGAATTGACCCCCGATGTGCACGAGTGCGGCGTGCTTCACCAGCGCGACCTTCTCGCCCGTCGTGGTTGTCCCGGTGGCCGTGGTCGTCTCGACCCGCGCCCGCAACGGCTCGAACATGTAGTCACCGATTGCGCGGACCGCGAAGGCTACGCCGGTGTCGAAGCGGTCCCGCCGTCCTTCGGCACGCAGGAAAGGACTACCCGCCGACGCGGGCTGCAGCTGATCGATTCGTACCGCTGAATCAAACGATTGCGCCTCGGCAGCGCTCGTCGAGCCCAAGCCCGCTGCGGCGACGAGCATACCTAGCGCAATCGAACACGCCGAACGGGGTGGCAACACGCGCGAGAGCATACCACTGCGTTCGTACGAGAGCCTTGAACTTTGCGTTCCACTACTTTCTTCGTGCCATGACTTTTCGTGCCGGTCGGTCCGTCCAACCCAACTAGCAGCGCCAAAAGAAAGCCCGGTATTCGCTTCCGGGTGGCACTTTGTTCGAGGAGAACCCATGATGTCGCTTATGAAAGTTTCGAGTTGGGGGGTCGCGTTCGCAGTTGCATCGACGGTCTTTGCGCTCGCTTCGATGTCTGCCGCCCAAGTTGCGGCGGCCGAGGGCGCGCCACGCGACACCGGAGAAGTCAGCTCCGCGGCGCCCCCGGCGGCCGCACCGAGTGACTACGACTACGAGGCGGACACCGACGAGACCGCCCTCAGCGATTTTCGGGAGAAGCTTTCAGCCTACGGTAGTTGGGTTGATGATTCGCAATACGGCACCGTGTGGGTACCGGCGTCGTCGGTGGTCGGTCCCGAGTTTACGCCCTATCAATCCGCGGGCCGCTGGGCGGTGGCCGACGATGCTCAGTGGCTCTGGCAGAGTGACTACGACTGGGGCTACATCCCATTCCACTATGGGCGCTGGGTGTGGATTTCTGCGCGCGGCTGGTCGTGGGTTCCCGGTCGAGTCTACGCGCCCGCGTGGGTCATGTGGCGCACGGGTTCCATTGGTTACGATTACGTCGGTTGGGCACCCATGCCCCCGAGCTACATTTGGCTGAATGGTTTTGCGGTTGGGTACGGTTGGGGAGCGTCCATTCCGTGGTGGTTCTGTCCGACCGGTTCCTTTTTCGGGCCTTCGTGGCGAAACTACATTGTCCACGATCGGGCCGTCGTTCAGCGGCTCGTCCAGCACACGCACGTCCATGGACATCAGGGCGGAAGTTATGGCGGTGTTGGCCAACATCAGCATGCGCACGCGATTGCGAACGGAAAGAGTCCGCGCTCTGCCATGGCCGGGGTCCATGTTGCCGGCTTGGCTCGGTCGCCGAGTTTCGCGGAAGCTCGCATCTCGCCGGCCGCGGGTCCGAAGGTTCCTGCTGGCCACGACGCTCGCGCACGGCAGCTTGAGCTTCCTTCGAATTGGCGCGCTCAACGCGCGGCTGCGCGCTCGGTGCAAGTTGCAGCGCCCCGTACCCGCGTGTCGCCGCCGACTCACGTTACCTATGCCGCGCGCAGCCATCCCGGCCAGACAGGCTGGGCTTCCGATGCGCGAGGAGCGGGCTCTTCAGCTGGCAACGCAGGTCGGCAAGATCTTTCTCGAGGTCCGAGGTGGTCGAACGGCGTGAGCCGTCCTTCGAGCGGCGGCTATTCGTCGGGCCGCAGTTTTTCGACGGGCGGCGGCTATCCTTCGAGCGGCATGAGCCGTCCTTCGAGCGGCGGCTATTCGTCGGGCCGCAGTTTTTCGACGGGCGGCGCTCATTCGACGGGCGGCGGTTTGTCGTCAGGCGGCGGTCGTTCGTCGGGCGGCGGTCGTTCGTCAGGCGGCGGTTTTTCGTCAGGCGGCGGTCGTTCGTCGGGCGGCGGTTTTTCGTCGGGCGGCGGTCGTTCGTCGGGCGGCGGTTTTTCGTCGGGCGGCGGTCGTTCGTCGGGCGGCGGAGGGCGTCACAGGTGAGTTGGTCGAACTTGAGGCGCGCTCCGTTGGTTGGGGAGGCTTCCTGATGGCACGTTTGGGTCGATGGGTCGCTCTTGTGGCATGCGTCGGGTCGTTGGGTTCGGCCGGCTGTGGTGGGGCGCACAAATCCGATGCGGACCGTTCCTCGTCGAGTGAGGTTGCCCCGTACTTCACCACAATCGATGTCGGCCATACGCTGACCACCACACTCGGTGAAGGGGCCGCGCTGTTCGTTGAATATGAGAGCGGCGGCACGTGGCATCTCTGGACGAGCTGCGACACGAAAGCCACAGGGGCTGACTGCTTTTTCCGCGCCTACGTCTACCCTCGAGGAGGCATCGTTTCGTTGGCCGCACTCGACTTTGAGGCGGGTGACCGCATCGATGAAACAGGAGACGGTAGCTTTACGTTCATCAGTCAGACGAGACTCGACAGCGACGGGATGACGCTCGTGTCGAAGCCCGGGGCGCTGCTCGACCTTGAGCTCGAATTGGATGGCTTCGCTGACGCGAGCTACCTCGTCTGGTACGGCAACGGTGCCGTTCATGAAGGTGCTCCGCGGAGTCCCGTGGTGTTTCAGCCCGACGCGCCTTAGTCCCATTCGTCCAAAGGCGGCCGGGAATGGCAACCGACTCTCAGCGCAAAAGGATCACGCGTGCGACGTGGTTGCGCTGGTCGGCCACATAGAGCGCGTCTTCGGTCGCGCTCACGTTGGATGGGCTGTGAAGCTGCGCGAGCACGGCCGGTCCACCGTCACCAGCGAAGCCCGCCTCGCTCCCCGCGACGGTGGTGATGATTCCGTTTGTGTCGACGTGCCGCACGCGATGGTTCCCGGTATCGGCGATGTAGAGCGAGCCATCCGCTCCGAAGGCGAGCCCTTCGGGACCCTTGAGTGAAGCGGCCAGGGCGGGGCCGCCATCACCGCCAAAGCCCGCGCTGCCGTTGCCAACCACCGTCGTGATGGTTCCGCCTGGAGCGACGCACCGGATCCGGTGGTTGCCGCTGTCGGCGATGTAGAGCGCTCCCTGCATGTCGAAGGCGAGGCCGCGCGGTGCGTCGAGTTGGGCCAGTTTCGCCGGTCCTCCGTCCCCTTTAGAGCCTGCGATCCCGCTGACTCCCGCTACTGCTTTTACGATGCCATCTTCGAGCACGCGAACACGCTGAGCCAAGTCGTCGCTCACGGCCACTCGACCATCCGCGGCGATGGCCATTGCAGCTGTTTGCGTGAAGCGCGCGGAGCGTGCAGGGCCGTCATCCCCATCGTCACCGACGTCCCCCGTTCCGGCCAGGACCTCGATAGCGCCGTCGTCACCGACTCTTAGAATGCGCGGGTCATGGTAAGCGATGAGCACCACGCGCCCAGCCGCGTCGAAGCCAAAGTCATTCGGGTTCTCGAGCGGTGTCGCGAGCGCGTTTGCGCCTTCGACGGCGATGGCGTGGAGGCCGACGCCGACGACCGTGCGGAGGGCGCCGTCGGTGTCGATGCGACGCAGTCGATGGTTGTTGAAGTCCATCACGTACGTCAGCCCATCCGGTCCGCGCCGAACGGCGGAGGGCAGGTAAAGCGCGCTATGGTCCGCGGGTTTTCCGTCGCCGTCGAAGGCCGGAAGGCCGCTGCCCGCGACGCGACAAATGACGCCGACGCCGCTGCAGAGGGCTGTGTCCGCGGGCCCGCAGCCGACGAGCATCGCTCCCGCCGAAAGGATCCAAGCCCAGGAATTGCTGCATCCGCGTGAACTTCGGCTCACGCGCTCCTCACCTCGCGCTCACGGCCGAGCAGGTCCCGTCGAACCCGTCGGGCGCCTTGCCACAGGAATCGTGGCACTTCACACAGCGATCGACTGCGGTCGGTGGATTCGCCACGGGGCTCGAACTTCTCCCATCCACCGTGACCATGCGCGCCGCGTCCGCCTTTTGCCAGTGCCAGTCGCCGTAATCGGGATCATAACCGGGGGCTTCGCGCTTCATCACCGTGAAGCCCCGAAGGGTGGTGCAGTTCTCGTCGTCGTATTCGACCTTGAGAAGAATCGAGCCCAAGGGGAATGGCTTGTCGCGCGTTTCGTAGGCCTGAGTTGACGTGGGATCTGCGTGGATGGTCACGTAACCGAGGTCGTGATCGATGCTGCGGCGGCACGGGCGTACGGGCTTGTAACTCGTTGCAAATCCTGCGGGCCACAGGGGCTCGATGAGCGGCTCCGTTTCGGGCGCCGGGCTGCAAGCTGCACCGATGGCGACGAGCAGGGCGACCGCTCGGAGCCGAATGCTGAACCCGAGCCAAGCTTGCCTTGGACACGCACTCCCGACGTCCTCGGGCAAGGTGTGGCGATGAAACATTTGAGTCATGGCCTCGTCGAGCACGCGCCTGCAGCGGCAGCGCAGAGAAAGAAAATCCCGTGCCTCGAGATGGTTACTTCGTGACGACGCGGATCCGCCCATTGAAGGTGTCGGCGATGTACACATCTCCGTTCTTCGCGACCTCGAGTCCGTAGGGTCGATGCAAGAGCGCGGCGGTGGGCTGCCCGCCGTCGCCAGCGAATCCGGTCGTGCCGCAGGTGCCGGCGAAGGTTGAGATCACCCCGTCTTTGACCGCGCGAACACAGGAATTGTAGGTGTCCGCTAGGTAGAGCGTGCCGTCGTCTCCAAACGCCAGATCGCTCGGTCGGTTCAGCTGCGCCGCGGTCGCTTTGCCTCCGTCGCCGGCGAACCCCTTTTCGCCGCTTCCGACCACGGTCGTGACGAGTTTCGTTTTGGCGTCGATGCGGCGCACCCGCTGGTTCAGGACGTCGCTGAAGTACAGGTTCCCCTCCGCATCGAAGGCGAGCCGCCCGCCCGGATCGGCGCTCTGCGACACGGGTTGTTTCATCCGCATCGCAGCGGCCGTCTCGCCGTCACCCGCGAAGCCGCCGATACACCCTGGCGTCGCTGTGCAAAGGCCCGCGTTCATCGTTGCGTTGCACACCATTTTTTGGCTGTTCGGACACGGCTCAGGCTTCTCGCCGTCCGCGCATTCGTTGATGACGCACGCCGCACCTGCGTAGTTGGCGACCAGCCCTTTGTCGTCGACCGCCCGAATGCGTTGGTTCGCTTGATCGAGAATGTAGAGCGTGCCCAGCGCGTCGAACGCGATCGAAACGGGCAAGTCGAACGACGCGGCCTTCGCCATTCCGCCGTCGCCTTTGTACGCGCGGAGGCCGTCTCCGCACGTGTCGGTCAGCAGGCCCGTTTTCAGATCGACGCTCTTGATCTTGCTGTTGTGCCAGGCGGCAATCAGCATGTGGTCATCGCCGTCGAAAAGAATCTGGGTGGGATGGTTGAAGTGCGATGCAGTCGCCGGTCCCTCGGGGCCATCACCGAGATCGTCGATGCCAGCGATGGTCTGGATGACGCCTGTGCTTTTGTCGATCCTGCGGATGCGATGGTTGTTCCAATCGACGACGTAGCCGTTGCCGTCGGGGCCGATTGTGAAATCCATCGGCCAGTAGAGCGATGCGGCGGTGGCCTGGGCGCCATCCCCTGCGAGTGCGAGCACGTCGGTGCCGACGATGGTGCAGATCGTTCCGGGTGACGGCGTGCAGTGCTCCTCCGCCGTCTCGGCCTTGGGCGAGCAGGCAACGAGCGCGACGGCGATGAAGGGTAGAACACGTTTCATTTTAAACATCAGTGCACGCTCGCTACTTCGGGGATCTTGATGATTCGGCTATTGAAGGTGTCGCAAATGTAGAGCGCCCCGGCCGTGTCGAAGGCGATGCCGAACGGACGGTAGAGGGTCATGTCGAGGGCGGCGACGCCGTCCACTTCGGCGCTGCCTTTGGTGCCGTTGCCCGCGACGGTGTCGATGAGCCCGGTCTTCAGATCGATCACGCGGATCCGGTGGTTGTCCGCATCGGCGAGGTAGAGCCGTCCGTCGGGCCCGAACTCCATGTCCTTCACGTTGGATAGTTGGGCTTCGGTGGCCTTGCCGCCGTCACCACTGAAGCCGGCTTCGCCCGTGCCGGCGATGGTCGTGATGATCCCGTCGGTACCGATTGCGCGAATGCGGTGATTCAGTGCATCCGAGACGAACACGGCGTCGTCGGACGTGCGGATGGCGACGGCTCCCGACGGCTCCGGGTTTGAGCCTGCCTCGAATTCGAGCTCGGCATCGGTCGCGGGGCCGTTGTCTCCGGAGAACCCTTTCGTTCCTTTACCTGCATACGTGCCGATTTGCAGGCCGTCCGAAGCGATCTTTCGCACGCGAAAGTTCCGCTGGTCGACGACGTAGAGAGTGCCCTTCGAGTCGTAGGCGAGCTTGCTCGGTTGGTTGAAGCGAATCTTCGTCGTGTCGCTTGCGCCGTCTCCTGCGAAGCCAGGACCCTTGCCGTAGATGATGACGACGTTGCCGGTCTTGGGGTCGACCTTGCGGATCTTGTGGTTGTGCCACGCCGCGAAAACGAGCGTCCCGTCCGCCTTGAAGACGATGTCGGTCGGATGGTTCAGGCTCACCTCGAGGCCGGGTGCACCAGGCTCCTTGGCGTCGCTGCCGTCCGCGGCGCCATCGCCGAGGAACGAGCCGACGACGCTGGTGAAGGTCTGATCGGCGTTCACCTTTCGGATGAGGTGGTTGTTCCAATCGAGGACCCACGGCGTGCCGTCGGGCGCGAACTCCAGGTCGATGGGCCAGTAGAGCATCGTCTTACGGCGGTCTTTGTCGTCACCGTTGAAGCCGAGTGCGCTCGTCTGACCCGCCCAGAGGCAGCCGACTCCCGCTTGCTCCACGCAGGCCGATTCTTCTGCGATGGTTTCCTTCGGTCCACAGCCGAAAAGCAGCGACGCGGCGACGAGCGTGGTGGCGGTAAAAGCAGTGCTTTTCATTCGGAATTTGTCCATTTTACGCGAGAGTCTAAGCCTTTTTCAAGTGTCGTGAAGCTGTCAGCGCGAATTGCCGTTGGGCTGGTGATTCAAGGGCATCATTTTTGAGTGACGAACGACGTTCCCGGAACATCGAGCACCCCATAATAGGCGATGGTGCCCTCGATGAGCGGCAACGCGGCAACTTGCCCGCCGACGCACCACACTCCGCCTTCGGGATCGAGCCAGACGCCGTGGTAGTCATCCTGG
>CANMZR010000201.1 GCA_947502375.1 Polyangiaceae bacterium | reverse complement strand
AGAGTCGATCGTCCCAAAGCGTAGGAGCCCCTTGAGGCGTCGTCGTCCACGGGCGTATGGTGGCCGCTCATTCGCGTTCGCGAGCGGAGGGGGTTCCGACAGTCGAACACACCACTTCCACCCTTGAGAGATCGTGGCGATGAGTTTCCTCGAAGCTGAACTTTCAACGACTCGTCCTTCCCTCACAGACGTGTCGAACGCCGACGTTGACTTCGCGCTCACCGCGCAGATCGTTGTTGCGTGGGCCGGCGAGGCCGGAGAAGAGAAGCGCCTCGGCTGGTGGCGTACGGATCTCGCCTCTGAGTTTGGGGGCGAAGATTTCTTCAAGCAACTCCTTCCCAACTCGTGGCCTTGGGCGACGCTGCAGGCGGTGCGTGAGGCTGCGCGCCGCAAGGACGCCGAGCTCCGGCGCATGAGCCCCGACCACGACCAGATGTTGAGTCTCTTTGCCCTCGGGTTCGATGTTGACGAGCGCATCGACGAGCGACTCCGCGATCACAAGCGCTCCGGTGAGGAGCCCGTACTCGCGCTTCCGGGCCTGAGCGCGGTCCTCTCCGCTGAATGGGACCCAAGCGTCTTCGTCCGCTGGGCCGAGGGCAAGGGCGTGTCGAAGTTCAAGACCGAACCGAACGCACGCCGCGTGGCGGGTGACACGTTTATGGGTCTGACGGAGCTGGTCGCGAAGCTTGTTGGAGGACTTGTCCCCCTCGCCGCTGCGTATCCGCTCCCCTACGTCCGGAGGCCTCAGTGAGCGAAGCGCCAGCGGAGGTCACTGCCTTAAACACCCGCCTCATGAAGTGCGCGCTGGAGATTGAAGATACCCGCGCATACTGGTCGCACGCGAATGGAACCGGCGTTTCGCCGAAGCGTGCGTTCGACGAGTATTGGTTTGGCGCGAGGAGCATGGAGCGGGTCGAAGTTCTGCTCTCGAACATGAAGGTGCGCTTCGACGCCATCCCAGCTGCGCTCCGCGTCCTCCACCAGTGGCCCCACATGACGCCCGACACGCGTCGTATGATCGCCCACTGGCATCTTCAGTTTGCGGACCCGCTGTACCGTGCGTTCACGGGCTCTTTCCTCCCCGAGCGCCGCGCTGTCGGCCGCAACGAGCTCACGCGCGACGCGGTTGTCGCCTGGGTCGTCACGAACGGCGCCGAGCGTTGGACGCTCACCTCACGAATCCAGTTCGCAAGCAAGCTGCTCTCAGCGGCCTACGCTGCCGGCGTGGTCGCCACGAACCGTGATCCGCGCAAGTTGGCGCTCCCGCGTGTGAGTGACGAGGCGCTTGCATACCTCATGTACCTGCTTCGCGAGATCCGCTTCGAGGGCACGCTTCTCGCGAACCCTTACCTGGCTTCCGTCGGGCTTGAACAAGGCATCCTCGAAGACCGTCTCCGAACGCTCCGGTCGCTTGCGTTTCGCCGCCAGGCAGACCTCGTGGACTTCGGCTGGCACTACGTTGACCTGGCAGCGTGGTCGCAAGCCTCGCTGCATTCCGAGCCGGTCCTCCTGGCGGGGGGCGCGTCCTGATGGCCGCGGGCGTGGTCCCAATGAACGCGTCGCCGCTCGACTTTGCGGTGCATGCGCTCCGTCAGGACTTGATCCACGACGACGGTCCACGCATCAGCACGATGCGCAACTACCGCTTCGCGATCCTCCAGTATGAACCCCGCGAGGAGTTCAAGCTGCGCGGCCTCGTCCAAGGCCTAGCGCAGGATCTCGTCGGAAGTGGATGGGCGGTTCTGTCGATCGACCTGCAGCGACTCTTTCTCGACCGCGTGCGAGCCCAGGGGGGCGACTGGGTCGAGCGCGTGATCGCCATGGAGCGGACGATGACGAGCAGGTCGCACGAGCGTGGTCTCAACTACCTCAAGCCCAAGCTCGAGTCTCTGATCGACGGTCCCGAAGGCATCGCCGCGGACTGCGCGAAGGTCATTGCAGACTACACCGAGGCGCATCCGGACCGCGTCGACCGCACCCTCGCGATCATCGGCCGCGCCGGTGCACTCTTCCCGTTCTTTCGATCCTCGGCGCTCTTGCGCCACCTCGACGGCCGCACGGGCAACGTGCCCGCGGTCCTTCTTTACCCGGGCACGCGCGGTGCGCGCAGCGGCCTTTCCTTCATGGGCGTCCTTGAGCCCGACCACGACTACCGACCTCGGATCTACCCATGAGTGAGAACGACTTAATCCGCGACCTTTTCCTTGCCGATGTGACCCGCGACATCTCGCCGGTCGTGCACTTTCATAACCAAAGCCCCAGCAAGGTCGCGGCCGAGATCGGCGAGTACATCATCACCGGCGGCTGGAACGAAAAGCATCCGAACTATCGGCGTGTGCCCGACGGCATCCATGAACAGTACGTGCGTCTGCTTTCCAACATCGTCGCGGAGCTCGAAAAACCCGGCGGCGCTGACCTGCCGAATGCGTGGATCTCAGGTTTCTACGGCTCGGGCAAGTCGAGCTTCGCCAAGATTCTAGGCCTCGCGCTGAACGGCGATACACTCCCCGACGGGCGCTCTGTCGCGGAGGCGTGGCTTGCTCGCGACACGTCGTCGAAGGCGGCTGAACTCCGTGATGCGTGGACGCGCCTCCGCTCGAAGGTCGACCCAATCGCCGTCATCTTCGACATCGGAGCTGCGACCGGCCACGGCGAGCACATTCACACCGCGGCCGTGAAGCAGTTGCAGCGCCGTCTCGCGTATTGCCCGACGGACCCACAGGTCGCCGAGTTCGAGCTGAAGCTGGAGCGCGACGGCGAGTGGAAGCGCTTCGAGCGGATCGCCGAGGAAACCCTAGGAAAGCCCTGGTCCGCATGCCGTGAGCGCGCCCTCGCCGAGGAGGACTTCTCCTGCGTGATGGCCGCGATGTTCCCCGAGCGTTACAAGGCGCCGACAAGCTGGTTTGAGAGCCGCGCAGGCATCCACCAACGGAGCCTCTCGCCGGACGAGGCCGTCAGTGCCATCCGCGACATGCTCCGGTTCCGCAAGCCCGGTGCCACGCTCTTCTTTGTCATCGACGAGGTCTCGCAGTTCGTCCTCGCTCACGGTGACAGGGTCGAGCGCCTCCGCAGCTTCGCCGAACTCCTCGGCTCGAAGCTCGGCGGCAAGTGCTGGCTCCTCGCGCTCGGCCAGCAGAAGATCGAGGAGGACGCGGACGACTCTTTCCTCGTGAAGATGAAGGACAGGTTTCTTCCGCGCCTTCGCGTGCACCTCGCTCCGACGAACATCCGCGACGTCGTGCACAAGCGCCTGCTCCAAAAGAAGCCTGCGCGCGAGGCCGAGCTGCGGGCGCTCTTCGAGCGGAACCGCTCGTCGCTCAAGCTGTACGCCTATTCGTGCGAGCACGTTACGCCCGAGGAGTTCGTCGACTTTTACCCGATGCTCCCCGAGCAGGTGGACCTCATCCTGAAGCTCACGACGGCGCTCCGCCTCCGCTCCTCGCGTGCCCAGGGGGACGACCAAGCGATCCGCGGGCTGCTCCAGCTTCTCGGAGAGCTTTTTCGTGGCCAGAAGCTCGCGGAAAAGCCGGTGGGAGCGCTCGTGACGCTCGACCAAATCTACGAGGTGCAGCACACCGCGCTCGACAGCGACACGCAGGCATCGCTGGCGCGCATCATGGCCGAGTGTGTGAACACGGGCACCCCACTGCATTTCCGCGTGGCGAAGGCGGTGGCGCTCCTCGAGCTCATTCAAGAGACCATCGCGACGGAGCCGCGCCTCGTCGCTCAGTGCCTCTGCGAGCACGTGGAGTGCCACAATTTGCAGCCTGCGGTCACAGAAGTCCTCGAAGACCTTCGTCGCCGTAACCTGCTCTCTTACACGGAGAAACACGGTTACAAAATACAGTCTTCCGCGGGTGAGGAGTGGGAGCGCGAGCGTCGCGACATCGGGGTCAACGCCGAAGCGGTGATGGACTCGGTGCAAAATACACTTAAATACCTCATCGAAACGACGGACAAGCCGAAGCTCGAAAGTCGCCCTTTTCCATGGGCTGCGCGCTTCTCGGATGGTCGCCGTGTGACCGAGTCCACTCTCATCGATCCTCGCGACGACGGAGCCATCCTCGTTGACTTCCGACTGCTCACGGCGGACCAACGCTTGCAGACTGCATGGATAAAGCAAAGTGGGGAGTCCACCTTTGCGGACCGCATCGTTTGGGTCGCCGGGGATGGTGAGGCGATCACCACAGTGGCCCGCGAGCTCCTCCGGTCTGTCGCGATGGTCCGCCGCTACCGCGACCGGCGTGAGGCGCTGTCGCCCATGAAGAAGGTGTTCCTCCAGCAAGAAGAGAACCGCATCGAGGAAAGCCTCGAGAAAGAGCTGCGGAGCGCCGTCGCGAAGGCGTGGCTCGAAGGCGCCATCTACTTCCGCGCTCGAGTGCTTCAGCCCGCGGATATCGGAGCCTCGTTCCCGGCGGTGCTTCACGGTGCGGCAGCGCAGGTGCTCCAGACGCTCTTCCCGTTCTTCAATGCGACCCAGGTGCAGCCAAGCGAGCTCGCGCAGCTTCTTGTTGTGACGGCGCTTTCCGGCCCTTCGGCGAAGTTCATGGCGGACGACCTCGGTCTCCTCGAGGCCGACATGGGGCAGCTCGTTCCCTCGTGCACGGGCGTCGTGCCGCAGCAGGTTCTCGAGTACGTGCGCGTCGAGCAGGGAGTGAGCGGAGCCGATCTCCTCGGCAAGTTCGCGCGGCCTCCATACGGTTACACGGGCGGGGTCGTAAAGGCGTGCGTGGCCGGGCTCCTGCGCGGAAGTCGTGTGCGCATCCAGCCCGAAGGCGGACCCGTCATCACGGCGGTGCGCGACTTTGGCGTTCAGGACCTCTTCGACAAGGATCGCGCGTTCCGAACGGCGACGATTTTCCCTGCGGGCGACGACGACATCGGCCCGCAGACACGCGCAAAGATCGCCAAGTTCTTCGCTCGGCAGCTCGAGCCAAAGGTCGAGCGCGAGGACGGAGCCTTCGCAGACGCCGTCGCCACGCGCTTTCCGCAGCTCGCTGAGCGCCTACGAGGCGTTCTCGCGAGGCTCGCGCGCCTGCCAGGCGATCGACGCGACCCGGAGGCGCTGAAGAAGCTCCAAGAGGCGCTCGAACGTTGCCTCCGGAATGTCCGTGAGACCGAGACGACGGTGAAGGTGCTCAAAAAGCATCTCGACGTCCTGGGCGACGGCGTGCAGATCCTTGAGCTCTTCGACGCGGAACTCACCGAAGAGGCCATCACGTTGGTCCAAAACGCGCATCGAGTGCTTGCGAACGAGGCCGTACAGCTTCGTGCTATCGGCGTCGACGCGTCGAACGTCGAGGCCGCCGCGACGCGCATCGCCGACTTGCTGGCGGTCGAGCGCCCGTGGCGCGACATCGCGTCGGTCTCGGAGGATATCGAGGAAATCCGCGGGGCCTACCGATCCGAACGCCGCGCGCTTCTCGAGGAACAGGCCGTACAAGTCGAGGCAGCCCGCGCTGCGGTCAAGCAGCGAGAGGGCTTCGCGTTGCTCTCCGCCGACAAATCGAATCGCGTGCTCAAGTCCTTCACGGTCGTGATGTTCGAGACGTCTTCGGAGGCCATCGCTCCGAACCTCACCGAGCTTCGTATAAGCTTCGAGGCAGGGCTCCCGCGGGCGGTAGACGAGGCGAACGATGCGCTCGACGAGCTTCGAAGCAACGGCACCGCGACCATCGTGCGCCCCGTTGAACTCCCGGGCCGCAACCGCGAAATCGCGACGGAGGCCGACGTGGACAGCTACCTCACCGAAGTCCGGACCGTGCTCCTCGAGTGCGTGCGTCGAGGCGAGCGCGTGCGAATTCGCTAAGCGAACGCCTGTTATATTCGTTCATGATTGCAGCAGGATGGGTGTTGTTTCTGGTTAATGTAAAAGTTTTTAGCTTGAGGAAAAAGCCGTGAGATGGGGCTTCAATGGGCGGTCGTGCGAACGTGCGGAATTCCAAGGTGTCGTTGGGCGTCGTTGCTGGTTCTTCGCGCGCCGTGCCATCAAAAAAACAAACGCCCGCGCACAAGACCTCCACGACCTCACCCAAAAACTCGGCCACCGATGACCAAGACTTCCGACTCCAAGGGCGTCAAACCAAGCCAGAGCACCAGCCCGAAGCGTAGCGCCCGCGCAACTGCCAAGCCCGTCAAGGCCCAGGCCAATGCCGCCGCGGCCTCGATGCGGGGTGCCATCGCCCTCGGCGAAGACAGCACGCGCCAGTTCAAGCGCGACATGACCAGCGGAGATGCGCTCGCGGCGGAGCTGGTGGCCTTTTCGAACGCACAGGGAGGCACGCTCTTTCTCGGTGTCGCAGACGATGGGACAACGCCTGGGCTCTCCGCCGCCGACGTGCGTCGCCTGAATCAGCTCATCAGCAACACGGCGGCCCACGCGGTCCGCAGCGCGCTTGCGGTTTACACCGAGAATGTCGCGGTTGGCGAGGGGCGCGTCGTCATCGTGCTCACCGTCCCGAAGGGCCTCGATAAGCCGTACTTCGACAAAAATGGCATCATCTGGCTCAAGGCTGGCGCAGACAAGCGGCGCGTGAACTCGAAAGAGGAGCTGCGTCGCCTGTTTCAGCTTGCGGGCGAGTTTCACGCCGACGAACTGCCGACCAAGGCCGGGGTCGCTGCCCTCGACGAACTGCGATTTCGCGACTTTTTGCGCGATCAGCACGGGCAAAAGCTTCCCGCTCGCACCTCCGATCGCCTCCGCCTTCTGGTGAACCTGAACCTCGCCACCGAAGACGGAAAGCTGAATCTCGCGGGGCTTTTGCTGTTTTGCGAGCAGCCGCAGCGCTTCAAGCCAGCATTCGTCGTCAAGGCCGTGAAGTTTCCAGGCACAGGCATCCACGCCTCCAAGTACGACGACACCGAAGACTTCATCGGCACCCTGCGCAGCGTCTTCGACGCCTCGCTCGCGTTTGTGGTCCGCAACCTGCACAAGGTCCAGGCGGGCCGTGGCGTAAACAGCCCGGGCCTCACGGAGATCCCGGCGGTGGTCTTTGAGGAGCTGCTCGTCAATGCGCTTGTGCACCGCGATTACCTGATTAGCGCACCGATTCGCCTCTTTGTCTTCGACGACCGCATCGAGATTATCAGCCCGGGCACGCTGCCAAACAACCTCACGGTCGCCAAAATCCGCGCCGGCAACTCGAACTTGCGCAACCCCATCCTCGCCAGCTTCGTCGCAAAGGGGCTATTGCCCTATCGCGGCCTCGGGTCCGGCGTCCTGCGTGCGCTCGAGGCCTGGCCCGCCATCGATTTCCTCGACGATCGCGACGGAGGGCACTTCGTGGCCACGGTGCGCCGGGCGGCCGGCCCTGCGGACGTGGAGGAGAGCGAAACCCCGCAAGTCACCGCGCAAGTCACCGCGCAAGTCACCGCGCAAGATACCGCGCAAGTCACCCCGCAAGTTGAAGCGCTCGTTGCGGGTCTCGAAGGCGAGCCGACTCGCGCCGAGCTGCAGGCAGCGGTGGGGCTCGCGCACCGCGAACACTTTCGCAAGGCGTACCTGATCCCCGCGCTCGAAGCCGGTCTCATCGCGATGACTCGGCCCGATAAGCCGCAGAGCCGCGCCCAGCGCTATCGCCTCACCGCAGCGGGCCTGGCCTTGCGCCGTCTGCACGCTCGGGGCTCGCGATGAGCGCCGCACCACAAGACCTCCACGACCTTACGAACGGACTCGGCCACCGATGACCATGACCTCCGACGCCAAGCGCGCTCTCGCGACGACCATTCGCGGACTGCGCGCGCGCCTCCTCGACGACCTGCGCGCGAGCACCGAGTCGACCTACCGCCTCAGCGCGCTTGCGCACCTTGCGGGCCTCGACGACGCCACGCGCCGCCGCCGCGAGCGCCTCAAAGCGTGGGCCGAGGAGCAAGAGCGCGCGCAGATCCCCGGCAAGGGCGCGAAGGCCGCTAAGGCCGCGAAGGGCGACGCGCGCACCGTGGACGAGTTCCTCCGCGAAGCTGAGAAGCAGGCCGCGTACACGCTCTTGAACCGCATGGTGGTGCTGCGCCTCCTCGAGGCGCCTATCGGACCGGACGGCAAGCCGCTCCGCGCACCCGCCCTCGTCACCGGTGGCTGGGAAAGCCGCGCCTACAAAGACTTTCGCGCCCTTGCACCGGAGCTGACCAAAGGCGACGACACAGAGGGCTACGCGTTTCTCCTGCGCCTCGTCTTCGAAGACCTCGCCGCCGATTTGCCTGGCATTTTTGGCCCCGCCGGCGTCGCCGACTTGATTCCCGTTTCCGCGGCCACGCTGCGCCACCTCGTCGAGCAGCTCGACGAAGAAGCGCTCGCAAGCTGTTGGACCGACGACATGACCCTCGGCTGGGTCTACCAGTATTGGAACGACCCGGAGCGCGAGGCGCTCGACGCGAAGATCGCCGGCGGCGGGAAGATTGAGCCGCACGAGATCGCGTCGAAGACGCAGATGTTCACCGAGCGCTACATGGTCGATTGGCTGCTCCAAAACAGCCTTGGGCCGCTGTGGCTTTCCATGTGCAAGAAGCACGGCTGGGCGGCCGAGGTCGAAGCCGACGGCACACTTGC
>CANMZR010000200.1 GCA_947502375.1 Polyangiaceae bacterium | reverse complement strand
TCGCAGCGGCTGCTGCATAGTCAGACTGTCCGCTGGATGGGGTGAGCTTCAGCGGCCCGACTAGAGACTTATGAGGACGCGGTGTTCCTTGCCCAGTTTCTGAACGAGGAGCTCGCCCTTGCCCGTGGAGAACAGGAAGCAACCACGGCGGAGGAAGCACCGAACAAGGATGTGGAGTGAGTATGGGCAGTCCAGCGGCAAAAGAAGGTGACAAGGTCGTCGGAATCGACACCCACATCGTGATGATCCCGTCGCCCGTCGGTCCGGTTCCAACACCAACGCCGATGCCGTTCAATGGCATCCTCTGCGGCGAGCTTGCAAGCACCGTATTCGTTGACAACGCCTCCGTCGCGGTCGAAGGAAGCGTGGCGCAGAACATGCCGCCGCACATTCCAGCCGGCGGTCCCTTCCAGCGGCCTCCGAAAAACCAGGCCAAGGTTTGCGAGGCCAGCTCGACCGTCATCGTCGACGGCAAAGGTGTGGCCCGCCAAGGCGACTACGCGCGAACGTGCAACGACCCGGAGGACGCGCCGAACGGGGCGGTTATCGCCGCGAGCACGGTGTTCGTCGGGGGCTGAGCAGGATGTCCATCCTTCGGACGTTCCGCGCATAAGAAAATCGACCTGCTGATTTTGTCGGCGGCGGAGCTGTTGAGGTGCTCAGTCGCAATCGCGCACGGGTTCGCGAGCCGGCGGCAGTGGTGCCAATTTTTCTACCTTTGTTTTGACACCGAGCAACCTGTCGTTCTGCGGCGACATGTATGGCAACGCGCGAGTCGAAGGCAGCCGTACTCGAGCCGGCCGCAACAAAAATACTCATCGAAGTCGCGCACAACCAACTTTCAGTACCCGACGCGCATTCACTGCGCGGCCACGGCGACCACCGACCTCGCGCGCCATCATGTCGGCTACGCGTTCGCTCGTCGCCATTCCTCGCAGTTGCTTACTTACACGTATCGGCCATCGGCGGCGTGCACTTGCCCTGCAGGCACTCGGCCGGCGCCTCGCAGCGCGGTTGGTTCGGACCGGTCATGCAGGCGTCACCGTCCTTGAGTGGCGCGACGCATTTATCGTCGGCGGCGCAATCGCTCACCTTGCAGAGCGTGACTTTGTCGCCCGCCATGTCGTAGCCGCAAGATTCTCCGACGTTCGCAAGCCCAACCGCCTTGCACGTGTTGGTCTTCGGCGAACAGTAAAGAGCCTCGAAGAGGGAACAGCGGATGTCCTGCGTACAGGCCTCCCCCTCCGTCGGCGGAGCGCCGCACTTGCCCCCGATGCACACGTGCGCGCCCGAGCACTCGTCGGTCGCCGCGCAGGCATCCCCGGGCGGCTTTAACTTCGTGCACGTGTCCGCGAGGCAGGTGAAGCCGCTCGCGCAGACCTGAGCCACCATGCCGCAAGCCCCGCCCGCGGCGACTTTGGCCTCGCAGGTGCCGCAGGCCGAATCGGTCCCCTTCACGCAGTGCGAACTCTTGCATTCGGCGTCTTCGCCGCATGGCGCACCGTCGGCTGCAGCGCTCGTTGAAACGCACCCCGCGGGCGCAGAATCGCTGGCAAAAATGGCGTCGCACGATAGGGTCGCGTAGTCCGCGCCACAGGCCGCGAAATCGACGCCGGCCGAACTCGCGCAGAGCCCGAGCGCCAGGCGTTCGGAACAGTGCGCAACCGAACCATAGGCGAGCGCGATGACGGTCGGCGCGCAGGCGTCGAGTTTGTCGCACACAACCTTCGCAAGCCCGTCGCACGTCGACACGGTCGCGCCACCCCCCGCGCCCGTCGCCACGCTCGCGCCGCCCCCCGCGCCCGTCGCCACGCTCGCGCCGCCCCCCGCGCCCGTCGGGTTGCCGGAGTTCGGAGAACTGCACGCCGCCCCAGCGAGTGAAACCGCGGCCAACCATCCCAACATCGTTCCGAGTCGCATCGTCCTACCCCTTTTTGTGGAATCCCAATGAAAAGCCCCAGGCTGCGAATTGAAGCACAGCTTGGGGGGGGTGGGATTCGGCGGAGAGAGCGGGATTCGAACCCGCGGTAAGCTTGCACCTACACATGATTTCCAATCATGCACCTTCGGCCACTCGGTCACCTCTCCGGGGCGAGTGGCTCTCTTAAGCGAAGCGCGTCCGCCGAGCAAGCATCGGCGTGTGAATCAGCTCCCCGCGAAGCCGCAAACCACGTCCGTGAGCACTTCGGTTCCCCAGCGAAGACCGTCTATCGGAATTCGCTCATTGTGCCCGTGAAACATGTCCGCGAAGCGCATGTCCGGCGGCAGCCGCACCGGTGAGAAGCCGTACCAGCGTGCCCCGAGCCGCGTGAAAGACTTCGCATCCGTGAAGCCGGGGATCATATAGGGGATTGGAATGGCATCCGGCTCGCGCTCACGCAAGACGGCGAGGATCCGGTCGTAAAGCGGCGAGCTCACGGGCTCCGTCTCGACCGGTGGCGCCGAACGCATCACCTCAAGCTCGAACTCGGGACCCAAGACGTCACCCAGCTCGCGCAAAAAATCCGCATCGGACTGACCGGGCAGAGTCCGTCCGTCGATCTCGAGCTCGGCGAGTCCGGGGATGACGTTCGTTTTATTGCCCGCGCGGACGACGGTCGCCGACGCGGTGTTCGAAAGCATGGCCCCCAAGGCTCGCGCGACGCTCGGATCGGGCAAAAACTTCAAGAGTCGTGGCAACGCAGCGGTCTTCGTTACCGCAGCCAAGAGCGGCTGAAGGACGGCTGGCTGCGCCGCAGCGATGGCGGAAAGGAACTCGCCAACGACCCGGGTTCGATGAGTTGGTAGCCCGCCCGCGAGGCGCACAATCCCCTGGGCAAGCTTCACGATGGCGGAGTCGGATCGGGGCACCGAGCCGTGGCCAGGCTCGCCTCTGACGCGAGCGCGAACCCAGCAAAAACCCTTCTCGGCGACCTGAACCGTGAAGAAGCGTTTGCCTCCGAGATTGAGGTTGAAGCCGCCCCCTTCACCGATCGCATACTCGGCTCGGACGAGTTCAGGATGGTGGTCGCAGAGCCAGCCAGAACCGAGCGCGCAGCCGGCCTCTTCGTCCGCAACACCTGCAAAAATGATGTCACGGTCGAGGCGCCGCTTCTCCCGCGACAGCCGCGTGAGCAACGCGACCGACATCGCGGCATGATTCTTCATATCGATGGCGCCGCGTCCCCAAAGGCAGCCTTCGGCGATCTCGCCCGAGAACGGCGGGTAACGCCACTGCGAAGGGTCCGCCTCGACGACGTCGAGATGCGCAGTGAGCAAGAGTGGCGGCTTCTGCCCGGTGCCCTTGTGCCGAACAACGACGTTCGCGCGACCGGGTTCGCTTTCCAGTACCTGCGGCTCGAGGCCGGCGGCCGACAGCTCGGTCGCCAGCAAGTGGGCAGCTTCACGCTCGTTGCCGGGCGGATTCGTCGTATCGATGCGCAGCAGCCGTTGGCACAACTCGACGGCGTGATCGCACATCTCGGAGTCGGCGCGCAGCATCGCGACGACGCTACCACGGGTGCGATGCGAGTGCCGTCGGGTCCCCGTTGGCGTCGAAAAGCAGCCCGTACACGCGGTGCTCGTCATCCTCGAGTAAGAGAAGGCCCCGCTTTTGTCCGCCTATCGCACGCATGGAACGGACCTCGAGCCCCCCCGCCGCCCCGTCCTCGAAGAGCACCTGCGGGTTCGCACGCAAGCCAGAAGACGTCACCACCAACGAGCGCCCGATCCCGCTCGAATCCACCACGAGCGCCACCATTCCGTCCCCCACCGGAACAACACTCGCATTTTCACCAACCGGTCCAACGAGCAGCTCGTCCGCACACGCCAGCCGCCCGCAGCGACGCACCGCGAGGCCTCCAGGAACCACCCGAACCGTACGAACCTGGCCGCCGAAGCACGCTAAATCTCCATCCAAAGGCAGCTCATCGAGTCGAAAGCGCTTCTCCGAGCCGATGAGGACGGTGCGCTTTTTTACGCCCTCGCCGACGACGGCATGAGCCTCTCCAAGCCCACAGCGAACCAACACTTTTTTCGGCGCTTCCCAGGTCCCAATCGTGGACCTCCGGGGCGGGCGACGCGAGTCAATCCCGAAGAAATACAGCATTTGTCGGCCAACTTCGGGCTTCCACCAAACCACACCTTCTGGAAATAACAAGGCGTTTGAGGCCGCCGGGAGATCGAGGAGGCGGCTATCTTGAGGCGATCCAGGCACCAATCGGACGAGCCGCCAATGGTGCGGGGCGTTCGCATTCTCCGCCTGCTCGGTCTGGAGCACCGTGGCTTCACCGCTGACCCCAATGACCGCCTCGGCCTCGTCGGTGGGGGGGCTCCAGATGCGCGTGCCGGCGGCGGCATCGAAAAAGCCGACGCGGCCCGCGACGCGACCGAACATGAACTCCGGAGCCTTCGTTTCCTGCCAGGGCGTCCGAGGTGGATTTGGAAGTTTTTCAGTGAGCCGAAGGCAGCGCAGCTCAGGGCTTACCGAGTCGAGATCGATGCGGCAAAAACGAGGTTCATCGCCAGGGAAAAAGACGCGTACCGCCCCATCATCCGAGCTCCAGTCGACCGCGATGGCATCGAGCGAAAAGCCGGTCGCGAGCACTTCGAGTCCAGCCCGCTTCAGCACGACGACCGTCGGCTCGGGCGTTGCCCCGGACCACGACGGCGTTCCGGCGGGGAGAGGCAAGGCGCGCAGCATCGACCAGAGGCGGTCCACGCTGGCGTCGCGCTCGGACGCCGAGCCCGCAAGTGCGACCGCCAGGCTAGGTGCCCCCGCATAAGCCGAACGGAGGGCGGGGGCCTTCAGCGTTTCGTCAAGAACACGGCTCACCCCAAGGCAGCGCCTTGGCCAATCGTTCGCGGCATCGGAGCCGAGCGCAATGGTACGGAGGCGCACGCTCGGTCGGACGCCCGAACCGAGAGCCGGTCCCACGAGGCAGAGTTCCGCATCCACCCACGCCGAGGCGACGGCACGCTGAGCCTGGTCGTCGAGGACCCGCCCGGTGACGATCCAAGCGACAAGACTCGCCGTCAGGGCGAACCCTGTTATCGCCAGCCACCGCAGCATCTCCGTGTCGTAGCGAGGTGGCGTCCCGGGAGGCAACAAACGGGGGCAGCGTGCGTCGGCGGCTCATCCAACGACGTCGTCTATTCCAGATAAAACCGCACCCCAAAGGGCAACAAAAACGAGCGTCGTCACAAGGCTTACCGAAGCCGAGGCACGCTCGGGAGCTTCGCCGGCGAACAGCCATACGCCGCAACTCGAACTCGAACTCGAGCTGGAGCCGCGCTCGCACGGCGCGGTTGGCCTCGCGCACACGGCGCAACCCGCATCACGCCGCCCGCGATAGCTCGGCTAACCCGCGGCAGAGTGGCCCCGATCTCCATTGTCACGCCAAAAATACCTGCGACAATCGCAGCGTGCTCACCGAGACGCTGCGCGCGCTGATTTTCGACATGGACGGGTTGATGATCGACAGCGAACCGCTCTGGTGGCGCACCGAGCATCTTCTCGCGAAGGAGCACGGCCTGGCGTGGACGGATGAACTCGCCCTCGGTTGCGTTGGAGGCGGTCTACCGAACGTCATTCGTGTGATGCAAGCCCACGGACTCACCCTCGACGTCGATGCGGGGGTGACGTTTCTCGTCGACGCTTTCAGCGCCCGGCTCACTGAACTCGAGCTGAAGAGCGGCTGCCGTGAACTCCTCCTTGCAGGTCGCAAGGCCGGCCTTCGACTGGCCGTGGCGTCTTCCTCCACTCAGGCTCTCGTCGACGGGGTGCTTGACCGTTTCGAGCTTCGTTCGTTCTTTGAGGTCGTCATTTCTGGTGAGGCGGTGCTGCGCGCGAAACCTGCTCCGGACATCTTTCTGGTCGCGGCCGAGCGCCTTTCGGTCGCCGTCAGCGAGGCCGTCGTGCTCGAAGATTCCATCGCCGGTGTACAAGCTGCAAACTCGGCCCATATCAAGGTGATCGCAGTGCCCGAGTTCGAGCGGGCCCGGTTCGCACCGCTCACTCCGCACGTCGTCGCCGATCTGCACGAAGCCCGCAGCTTGCTCGGTCTGTAGCTGCTAGGACCCCGAACCCATCGATTTGCTATGCTATTGACTCGGGCACTGCGGTTTGGTTACCCCTCGATTCGAATGAATCGAAGGGATAGCTTGCGCGAAGAAAGATTCGGATGACCGAGGATTCGAGGGACCACGGCGAAGGGCCTACGCGCCAGCCAGGAGCCCACCCCGTGGTGCATCTCGCGCTTTTCTTGGCGACGCTCGCCTCGCTGTTTCTCACCGGCGCCTTGCAGGGCTTTCCCGCCGCCGAAGCCTTCAGCTGGCGAGGGCTCCTTCGTCACTTGCCTGAGGCGTGGTCTTTCGCCGTGCCGCTGATGAGCATCCTCATCTGCCATGAGTTCGGTCACTACTTCGCCGCGCGGCTTCACGGAGTCCCGGCGTCCTTGCCGTATTTCATACCGTTACCGTTCTTGAGCCCGTTCGGAACGATGGGCGCCGTCATCTCGATGCCCGAGCGAATTCGCTCGCGAAACGCGCTGCTAGACATCGGAGCCGCAGGGCCCTTGGCGGGTCTCGTCGTCGCCATCCCGGTCTTGGCCATAGGTCTTGCCCACTCGCCCATCGTCCGGCCGAACGGCGGTTGGGTGGAAGGGCAGTCGCTCTTTTACAGCGCGCTGAAACGGCTCGTCTTGGGACCCATCCCCGCAGGGCACGACGTGCTTTTGAGCCCCATGGCGTTCGCCGGCTGGGCGGGGCTGTTCGTCACCGTCCTTAACCTTCTGCCGGTCGCTCAACTCGACGGGGGACACATCGCCTACGCCCTTTTCGGGCCTCGCCAGAACACGCTGGCGCGCTTTCTCCACGCGACCCTACCCGTGGTGTTCCTTTACAATCTCATCCGCTACCGCCACCTCGAGCCCGGGCTCATCTGGCTTGTGTGGTTCGTCCTCTTGGCGTTGCTCACGCGCGCGACAGGCGGCAATCATCCACCGACCGAATCCGACGCGGGAGAGCTCACTCGCGGGCGACGAGCCGTCGCTATCTTGTGTTTGATTTTGTTCGCCGTGCTCTTCATGCCAACCCCGATGCGCGAGGCTGAAAAGGTCGAAGCGCCCGTGGGCATGGAGGCGAAAAGGCAGCTGAACGGCGTCGAACCGACGGCTCAGTCGTTGACGAATTTTTCTGCGAGCGCCAGCACGACCCCGGGTGGAACATAGCGGCTGACGTCACCGCCGTGGCTGGCGATTTCACGAATAAGAGACGCCGTGATGAAGCCGTACTTGCTGGCCGTCGGCAAAAAAAGCGTCTCGACGTCAGGAGCCATATCCGCGTTGGCCTGCGCTATCTGGAGTTCGTACTCGAAGTCCATCGAGTGACGGAGGCCACGGAGCAAAATGTGCGCATCGATGCTTTTACAAAAATCGATGAGGAGCCCGTTGAAGGAGACCACCTCGATATTTGGCAGCGTCACCGCGGCGTCTCGCAGCATCTGAATGCGCTCGTCCACGTTGAAGAGCGGATGGCGCGTCGGGTGCGCACCCACCGCGACGATCACCCGGTCAAAGAGTCGCGCCGCTCGGTTCATCAAGTCGACGTGCCCGAGCGTGACGGGATCGAAACTCCCGGCGTAAACGGCTGGTCGGGCGTTCATCGCGGGAACTCGACGCCAGAAGGACTCGGCTGGCCGGGAAGCCCGAGCTCATAGGCGGGTCCATCCAGCGGCATCCCGTCGGCGCCCAATGCCACGGCGAAAGCAGGCGGAACCGGCGGCGACTTTTCGAGCCAAAGAACGCGACCGCCATCGGACAGCGTCAACCGAAAAGACGCAAGAAAAGCTGCCCCAAGCGCGCCATCGAAGTCGACTTCGAGGTCGCGTTCGAGCCGTTCGAAATTCGGACCGGCGACAGCGGGAACGGACGGCACCGTGAACGCGCCGAGCTTGAGGGCCGGCACCACACCCGCGCGGATCTCAGGGCCTGGCGCCGCGACCCGCTCGAGCTTGGTCGCATCGAGGCCCAGTTTTTTCCAGGCCGCATCATCGAGTGCCATCGAAAATCCCATGCTCGTGTCGATGAGCAAGGGCGAGGAGGCGTCACGGTCGCCGAGGTTTCCGGTGATGGTCATGCCACCACCGCGCAAATACGCGACATCCAGCCGGCTCGCGATGGGCGGCGCGGGTGGGGAGAACATCCGCGCGACAAATTGACGACCGCGAAAGTCGAGGGTGACGTTGAGATGGCGCAACAGGTTTGCCCCGAGCAAGGCCTTGATCGGCGCACCGAGTTGCTGTGAAAGCCCCGACAGATCTTGCGCTAGCGCCGGCACGTCGCGGACTTCGAGGCGATGACCGAAGCGGAGGGACACCCACGAGGGCTTTGCACTCGAGCCCGAGTCGAGCATCAGTTCCGCCGTGCCGGTTGCCACGAGCGCCAGCGCAGGCTCGCCGTCGATCTCGACCGGGACCACGTAAAGAGGCGCGCCTCCGGGTGCGACACGTGACATCTCCACGACGGCCAGAGAGCCCTCGGTGACGCTCATGTCGAATGGCTTGCGACCCGCGCCACTATAAGCGAGGGCACTTA
>CANMZR010000199.1 GCA_947502375.1 Polyangiaceae bacterium | reverse complement strand
AGCGCGTGCGAGAACACGAGGAGACGCCACTTCAGGCCATCCTCGAGGCGGGGCCCGAGCGGTTGCGCCCGATCCTGATGACGAGCGCGGCGATGATCCTCGGCATGTTGCCGACCGCACTTTCGCGTGGCGATGGCAGTGAGTTTCGCGCGCCGATGGCCATTGCGGTCATCGGTGGCGTTATCAGCTCGACGCTGCTCTCGCTCATCGTCGTGCCGACGCTCTATCTGGTGGTCGAGGGCGTTCGTGGCTTTGTGTTTGGGCTTTTCCGGCGCCGCTCGGCGACGCTCGAGGCCGCCGAGTGAGGTCCTTGATGAACCTTCCAATGAAACCCCTCACGCTTTCGCTTTCGCTCGTTGCTTTTCTAGCGGCTTGCTCCGTTGCGTTCGCGGGCGGGCCGCTAGCAGTGCCGTCTGGCCATGAACTTGCGGGGGCGCCTGGCCATGCACTTGCGGAGCCGCCGTCGGTGAGCAAAGACGCGCAGCCCTCGTCGGAGGAGCTGGGGGTGGCCAGCGGGGTTCCGCTCTTTCTGCCGGCCGCCGTGCCGGGCGGTCTCCGCGCTGAGGACGTGGCGGCGGCAGTCATGAAGACGAGCCATGAGGCTCGCGCCAAGGACGCCGAGGTGCGCCAGGCCGAGGCCGGTGTCGAGCTTGCGTGGCTCAGTTTTTTTCCACGCGTCTCCGTCACCGGGACGTACACGCGCCTCTCGTCCATCGTTCAGCCGGTGCTGGGGCTGATGCCCGATGGCTCGCCGATCCGTTTGCCAGTGTTCCTCGACAACGTCGCGTTTCAGGGCACGCTCGCCATCCCGCTGACGGACCTGTTCTTGCGGATCCCACAGGTTTACGCGTCGGCGAAAAATGCCCGAAGTGCCGCTGAATACACAGCGTCGGCCACGCGCCTTCAGCTCGCGTCGGATGCCCGTGGGCTCTACTACAACTGGGTGCGCGCGCGCCTTCAAGTGGTGATAGCCGCGCTCGCCCTCGAGCAAGCGAAGGCGCATCTCGGCGTCGTGGTGGCGCATGCTTCGCCGGCCGACATGGCGCGAGTCGAGTCGCAGGTCGCGGCTCTCGACCTCGTCGTCGAGAAGACGAAGAACCTGGTCGTCGTCGCCGAGGACCGGTTGCGCACGTGGATGCACGCGCCAGGCGGCAAGCCTTTCGAAGTGGGGGAGGACATCGAGAAGGTCCTGCCCCCGTTTGCGCCGGCCGAGCTTTCGAAGTTGTGGGCTGAAGCTCTGCGCCAGCGCTTCGAAGTCCGGGCGCTCGGGGAGCTCGTTGAAGCCCAGAAGTTGCAGGCTCGCGCCGCGGTGGCCGGTCTCTGGCCACGTCTGGACGTCATCGGAAACGTCACGGAAGCCAACCCGAATACCCGTATTTTCCCGCAAATACCGGAATTTCGAGCGACCTGGGACGTGTCGGCTCGGCTGAGTTGGTCACCCAACGATGCCGCCGCGGCTCGTCAAAGCGGCTTCGCGGTAGAGGCGCGCGTGGCGGCCTTCGAGGCGCAGCGTGCGGCACTCTTGGATGGCCTTCGGTCCGAGGTGACGGCCAGCTACACCGCGGTTCGTGAGGCGGACGTGGCCATCGGAACGACGGCGCGTGGCCTGAAGGCCGCCGAAGAGTCGTACCGGATCCGCAACGAGCTCTTCAAGGTCGGGCGGGCCACCAACGTCGAGCTCACCGACGCCGAGAGTGACCTCACCCGCGCGCGCATCGATTCCGTCGGCGCACGCGTCGAGCAGCGAATGAGCCAGGCGAAGCTCAACCACGCGCTCGGTCGCGACGCGCCGTGAGCCTCGGAGGGGGTACGCTTCACAGGTGACGCAACCTGACCCCCGGTCCTTCGTGGGAGCTTCGGTCGCGCCAAACAACCGGTCTACTCGGTCATGCCCAAAGGACGGGCTTCTTTTCGGCGAACCAGGCTTCGAGCTGCGATTCGATGGCCGCTTCAATCGGGGCGCGCTTGATCTTCATCGTGGGCGTGAGCATCCCGTTTTCGATCGACCAAGGTTCCTTGGCGATCACGAACATTTGCAGCTGTTCGTACGTCGATAGCTGCGCGTTGACGGTCTTGAGGAATGGCGTGAGCTCGTCTTCGACCTGCTTTTTCGTCGCCGGGGTGTCGATGGTCCGACGGATATTCTCAGCGAGCACGATGAGCGCAAACGCCGCCGGCTGGCCGACCCCCGAGACGCAGCAAGACTCGATGAGCGGGTGCTCGTTGAGGCGGTTCTCGATCGGCGCGGGCGCGACGTACTTTCCTTTGGCGGTCTTGAAGAGCTCCTTCAGTCGCCCGGTCAGTTTCAAAAGCCCGTCCGAGCGTCGCTCGCCTTTGTCACCGGTGCGGAAGTAGCCGTCCTCGGTCATGACCTCAGAGGTGAGCTCGGGTTGTTTGTAATAGCCGAGCATCTGACCTGGTGACTTGATGAGGATCTCGCCCTCGTCGCTTATCTTCACGTGCACGCCGGCGAAGGGAGAGCCGACGTAGCCGGGTGCGTTCTTTTCTTTGGATGAAAGATGCGAGAACGCGAAGTCCTCGGTCATCGCGTATCCCTCGAGCAGGTTCAGCCCAAGACGCCGGTACCACGCGATGAGCTCGGAAGGGATCGGTGCGGAGCCGCTGCCGGCGAGGCGCACCTTGTCGAGGCCGAGTCCCGTGAGGACCTTTTTTGCAATTATTTTGTTGATGATTGGGATCTTTAGAAGGTTTTGAAGCTTCTTCGGCGGCATCTTCGCGAAGACGCCTTGCTGGAACTTCAACCACAGCCGCGGCACCGAGATGAAGAGGGTCGGTTGGGCGCGCTTCAAGTCGGCGACGAAGGTGTCGAGCGAATCTGCAAAGAAAATGTGACCGCCGCCGATGAAGGATGCGCACTCGATGTAGGCACGCTCAAATACGTGCGCGAGTGGCAAATAGGACAGCGCGCGCTCGTCCGCGGTGAAGGCGACACCTTTGACGATGCCTTCGGTAGCCCGCGTGACGTTCTCGAAGCAGTGCATGACGCCCTTGGGCTGACCGGTCGAGCCCGAGGTGTAGATGAGCATCGCGAGCTCGTCGCCCGTGCGTGCGGGCCTGCCGGTGAGGGGCTCGGTCTGCTTCACGAGATCATCCCACTTCGGCGAGTCGTTCTTTGGCGCGAGCGGGAAGGCGATGCGCTTCAGGTTCTCGCCAATGCCGGTTTGCTGCTCGGACCAGGCGGCGTCGAGCTTGCCGATGAAGATGGCTTTCGCCTCGCTGTGCTCGAGCACGTAGCGGATGGTCTTGGCATTTTCGGTCGGAAAGATGGCGACGGTCGTGTAGCCGCCGATCCAGATGGCGAGCTCCGCCATGAAGAAATGCGCACAATTTTTCGACAAAATAGCCACTCTGTCGCCGCGCTCGAGCCCGAGCGACTGGAGATGCGCAGCCAGACGCCGAGCCTCGTTGACCACCTGGCCCCACGTGTAGTCACGCGTCGCGCCGTGGCCGGTCGGCTGGGTCAGGTAGAGCCGCGTGGGGTGGCCGGATTCTTTGTCGTAAACGTAATCAAGGATGAGCTTGGACATCGCGCCGTGAGGCTACCCTGGCTTCAGAAAAAGGTCACGGGTGCATCCTGTTCACCAGGGTTGAGCGGTCGCCGGCCCCCGTTCTTCTCGTGCTCTTCGGATACGAGTTCGCGACCACCGTGGCCGGAGCGGATGTCATTTTGGGTTTTAGCTCGGCCTGGTTTACGTTTTGGTCATGCGTACTTTCCTTCTCACGGCGATGACGCTGATGACCCTGGTCGCGTCGGCGTGTTCGAGCGGTGAATCGTCGAACGTCGGCACGGCGGGTGGCGTCGTCACGGCGGGTGGCGTCGGCGGAGACACCTCGAGCGGGGTGGGCGGCGCAAGCGGCGTCGGCGGCGTGAACCTCGCAGGTGGCGACACGCCGAGCGGCAGTGGTGGCGCTTCGAGCAGCGGCAGCGGCTCTCCGTCGCTCCTGACGTGTGGTCAGCTCGGTGGTTCGCTTTGCGAGTCGGGCGGCAACGGGGCTTGCGGTGGCGTCGGGCAGCCGTCGAGCGACTGCGACCACTGCTGCAACCCGCCTCCATGCGGCTACGCGATGAACCCGCCGGGGACGGGCAGCTACTTCACGCACTATGTCGGCGTGCCGAAGGCGGCGGTCATGGACAATCTCTCCGGCAAGGGCGAGAACATCCTCGTTACGCGCAGCGTCGCACCATGCGGAGCCGAGGACGCGACCTTCAAAGCGTGGCGTGACAAGGCAGGACGGTGGGCGTACAAACTCGCAATCGCGGACGAAGCCCCCACGGTGCTCGCAGGCGATCCGGTGGCCTGGTTCAAAGACAAGATCGACGCGGGCTGGGACTATGTCGTCATCGACGAGCTTCGCTCGAAGAAGGACGGAGGCTACGTGGACTCGTCGGCGCTCGGAAAGCAGCTCATCGCGATGTTGAACGCGCTCCCGCCCCCTTATGCGGGACGCTTCATGGCCTACTTCTCGAGCGGTGCGATCTCGGAAATCACAACGAATTACCCCACAATGGTGAAGACCATCGCCGCGAAGGGGCGTGCCATCATGCTCGAGCGTTACCTCTATTCGAGCTCCAATCACTCGACAGCGACGATTCGCGACACGTTCTTCAATCCCCAGTGCCAGAAGACGGCAGCGCTCGGGGCAGGCGTCGTCGAGAAGCTGTCGCTCGTCATCGGTATCGATAATTTCGACCCGAACGGCAAGGGCAACTACATCTTCCTCGACAAGCCCGCGACCGACCTCGCGTCGGATGCGACGGGCATGCTCTACCGCGAGTTCTCCGCGATGCACCAAGGCTCGTGCACGAAGTCGCTCGGCGGGGTCGGGACCTACAGCTTCGGTCGCGTGAAGGACCTTCCGCAGTACACGACGGCACAACTTTCGAAGCGCATCCGCGAGTTCGAGAATTGGTGGCCGTGACCGAACCGCACGGCGGCGCGCGAAGGTCGTGGTTACGGCACGCGCGCTTGTCGGGTCGGTGACAACGACAAACTTCCCCGCGATGGCCGCTGCCATAGGAGCAAAAAAAACACGACGCGTTCTCGTTGACGGGGGATTCAAAAACAGCTTCAAGTGAAGCGATGAATGGCACTTCACGAGGTTCAAACCCCAACCCCAATCTTTCACGCAGGGGCCTGCTGTGGACGGGCGCGCTCGCGGCGCTCACCCCTTGGGCCATCGGCGACGCCCTCGCGGCTGACCCGCCGAAACCTGGTACCGCGCCTGCCGCCAACGCCATTACGCCGTCCGAAGCGTTGAAGCGTCTGATGGAAGGCAATGCGCGTTACGCGGCGAACAAGCCTGATCAGCGAGACTTCTCGGCTGGGCGCGCAGCGCGTGCTCAAGGCCAGGCTCCGATTGCGGCGATCCTCAGCTGCGCGGACGCCCGGCTCGCGCCCGAGTTCGCCTTCGACCAGGCACCGGGAGAGCTCTTCGTTGCTCGTGTCGCTGGAAATATCCTCACGCCTGATCTGCTTGCCTCGTTCGAGTACGCCGTCGAGTTCTTGGCCGTTCCGCTCGTGATGGTGCTTGGCCATAGTGGGTGCGGTGCGGTCGACGCGGCGATCAAGCGCCTGAAAGACAAGGCCGTGTTGCCAGGGCACCTGCCCGCGCTCATCGGGGTTATCAAGCCGGCGGTCGTAGCCGCCGAAAAAATGACGGTCGGGAACCTGTTCGACAATTCGATTGCCGAGAACGTGCGGCGTCAGGTGGCGCAGCTGAAGAGTGCCGGTCCGATCGTTCAGAAGAGCTACGAAGGGAAGAAGATCGACATCGTCGGCGCGGTCTACGACATTCCCACGGGTAAGGTCGTCCTCGTCTAAAGCAACAGGGGAGCGGCGCGCCTCGGCTCGGCTTGCGCTCGTTCACTCGAGCCGGGTCCAGCGCAGCGCGTCGCTCTGCCCAATATTTTCGCACGTGGTGGGCACTTCGGTGTGGGCCGGCGAATCGCGAAGCTTGAAGGAGACGGACTCGCGTGAACACGGTTCACTTAGCGTTTTTACTCCGTCTTTTACTCAGCCATCGACTCAGCCATGGACTCAGGACGTGAACTCCATCGCTTTGTCGGTGAGTGGCGCGTGCTTGAGTGAAACGAGATCGAGAACGTAGTTTTGACGGAGCTTCCACGGCGCGCGGTTGCCTTGTTTTGGTAGCGAGTCGAGAGCGCGCTTCACATACCCGGAATTGAAGTCGATGAGCGGCCCGGTAGCGACGTCCTCCGTGGCACGACGTGGGGTGCAGCGTCGATGACCGTGCGCGTCCATGTGGTTCAACAGACGACACACGTAGCCCGCCACGAGGTCGACCTTCAGCGTCCAGGACGCATTCGTGTAGCCCACCGCAAACGCCAGGTTGGGGATGTCGCTGCACATCATCCCTTTGTAGATGAGCGTGTCGGAGGGAAGGGCGCTGTGCCCGTCAACGGTGACCGCCATGCCGCCAAAGAGCTGCAGTTTGAGGCCCGTGGCGGTCACGATGAGATCGGCCTCGAGTTCCCGGCCCGAGCGGAGGCGGAGGCCGTTCTCCGTGAAGCTCTCGATAGGCTCGGTGACGACGTCGGCGCGCCCGTCGCGGATGGCCGTGAAGAAATCCCCATCGGGGGCAAAGCATAGACGTTGTTCCCACGGGCGGTAGGTCGGCGAGAAGTGGGTGTGGACGTCGGTGCTGTCACCGAGTCCGTGCTTCATCCGCCCGATCAAGAAGCCCGTCGCACGCTCGGGGAAGAGTCGGCACCACTCATAGAACGCCATGAACAGGAGGACATTCTTCCAGCGTGTAACGGAGTACGCGCGCTCGGGCGATAGGTGCAAGCGCAGCCAATTGGCGACCGTGTCACGGGCCGGAACGGCCATCACGTAGCTCGGTGACCGCTGAAGCATGGTGACGTGACGTGCCGTTTTCGCAAGCTCGGGAAGCAGCGTTATCGCCGTCGCCCCGCTGCCGATAACGACCACCCGCTTGCCCGAGTAGTCGATGTCCGGCGTCCAGAACTGCGGGTGGACGATGCGCCCAAGAAACTTCTCACGACCAGCAAATTCCGGGGTGTAACCGTTTTCGTAGTCGTAATATCCAGCGCACACGAAGAGAAATCCGCACGTGTGCGTCTCGACCGTTCCACTTTCTGCGTGACGGACGCTGAGTGTCCACCGAGCGTCATCCGAAGACCAGGCGGCAGCGATGACCCGCCGTCCGA
Organism: Polyangiaceae bacterium; assembly: GCA_947502375.1. Taxonomy (GTDB): domain Bacteria; phylum Myxococcota_A; class Polyangia; order Polyangiales; family Polyangiaceae; genus SYFR01. Next base: position 1,375 of record CANMZR010000199.1, on the reverse strand, counting down.
ACTGGATCTTCTTGTCGATGCCGTACGCCTCGGCCGTGTCTCGTACGTAAGCGAGGATCGAGCCTCCATCGGCAATGGCCTTCGCTTCCGTCCACGGTCGAAACGAGAACCCAAGGGTGTGCATGTCCGAGTCGGAGCGCACCCCCGGGTAGCGGAAGAGGTCCCATGTCCCGCCGAGGTTCTCGCGCGTCTCCAAGATCGCGTAGGACTTCTTTGGGCACTGGGTCTGCAAGTGGTAGGCCGCCCCGATGCCGGAGAGCCCCGCGCCCACGATGAGCACGTCATGGTGTTGCCGCTTCGTGTCGCTCATGGATTCTCCGCGGTGGTTCGAAAGCCCCATAGCCATAAAAGCCCGGCCGCGAGCGAGGGCAAGACGACGAAGACGCTAAGCGCCGCGTAGATGAGATTGTTTTTGGGATCGCTCGTGGCGGTGACGCCGACCACTTTGAGGATGCCCTTCAGTCCCGTGAGGAACCAGTTCGCGTAGTTCGATACGATGGTCAGCCAGCAGAGCGCCTGCTGCGACTTGGCTGAGAGCCGCAAGAGGGGCAGGCTCCAGGCAACGCCGAGCATCCAAAAGGCACCGAGGAAAGCATTCAAGTGCGCGGCCAAGAGCGCGTGCGGCTCGGCGTCGAACTGCTTCGTCATCGCTCCCGCCACCAGAAAACCTGTGAATAGAGCGAGTACGATGAGAAGCGCCGCCGAGCGACCAAGTTTGCGTGCAAGCACAGCGATGGGTAGCGCGTCCATGGCTGGTCACCTTAGCCTCGATCCCCGTATGGGCCACCTGCTGTTACTCACTTCTTCGATTCGAACGAATCGAGGGACCGAGCTCAGCTCGCGGCTGTCGCACGTTCGGGCGTGACATCGTGCACGCGGAGCAAGCTCTCTTCGGCCGGTACACCCACGCGCAACGGGAATCCGTAGTGCCCGGTTCCGCGGTGGACGTAGAGCCGGTTTTTTCCGAGCGCCCACAGGCCGTGGTCGGGGATCTTCGAGAACGCACTGACGACGGTGAGTGGTAAGCCGAGGCTCACGAGTCCGAGCTGCCCACCGTGGGTATGGCCCGAAAATACCAGGTCTGCCTCGCCGTCGGGGACATGCACAAACGCCCCGGGATCGTGCAGCATGACCACTCGAAGGGCGCCCTCGAGCCGCGGATGGCGCATGCACGCTTGCACCGTCTTGCGAGCACGTTCGCGAAAGTGAAAATCAATGCCGAGGATCTGGACCAGGCCCGCCTCGGTCTGAAGGGTGCACGCCTCGTCGATGAGCAACCTGGCGCCGATATCCCGTAGCGCGCCGGCGACGGTTTCCGGGGCCTCATGATCGTGATTGCCGCGGCATGCAAACACGCGACCCGGCAGCTGGGCAA
>CANMZR010000198.1 GCA_947502375.1 Polyangiaceae bacterium | reverse complement strand
AGGTTCCCTAGCTCGACGGCGTCCTCGTCGACCAGGACGATGTGCCGAGCGCCAGCTTCCGCCAAGGCCCACGCGGCCGGAGCCCCTATACCGCCGGCTCCAACCAAAACAATGGATTCCGAATGACGTGCGACGCCGACCATGTGCTCGACGAGCAGCATAGCCGCTTCGACACGATGCGCCTGAAACATGCTACCTTTCGTGCACTGAGTCGGCTTGACCATGCCTTTTTTCCAAGATCCGCCAGAGCTCTCGAACACGTACGAAAGTGACCGCGTCCTCCAAGGGCAGCTTCGCCGGAGCGTTCCCGCTGCGATGCTCACCGACATCGAGCCCGAGCTTATCGAGATGGGCCGCCTCGCGGTCGAACTGCACGAAGAGCAGCTCAAGAACCGCCATGACGAGCCGCGACTTCAGGCGTGGGATGCTTGGGGCAACCGCGTCGACCGCGTCGAAGTGAGCACCCTCTGGCAGCGAGCGGCGATCATCGCCGCCGAAAAAGGCCTTGTCGCCATCGCATACGAGCGCGCTCACGGCCGCTACAGCCGCACCCATCAGTTTGCGCTCGTCTACCTGTTCGGTCCATCGAGCGACGTGTACACCTGCCCACTCGCGATGACGGACGGGGCCGCGCGCACGCTCCTCGCGCACAAAAACCTGCCCCTCATCGAGCGCGCCGTCACTCGCCTGACCAGCCGTGACAGCACGCGGGCCTGGACGAGCGGCCAATGGATGACCGAGCGCACCGGTGGCTCCGACGTCGGGCGGAGCGAGACAGTCGCCACACCGTGTGAGGGCGGCAAAGTCGCTGGGTTGCCGGGCGCTTATCGCCTGCACGGAACCAAGTGGTTCACCTCTTCGGTGGGCTCCGAGATGGCGCTCACACTCGCACGCACGAAAGGTTCACCTGCCGGGGGCAGTGGCTTGACATTATTTTACCTGGAGACACGCGACGACGCGGGCGCGTTGAACGGCATTCAGATAAACCGGCTGAAAGACAAGCTCGGAACGCGCAAGGTGCCGACGGCCGAGTTGACCCTCGACGGAACGCTAGCCCTCCCCGTGGCCGAGCTCGGCAACGGCATTCGCAGCATCGCTCCGATGCTCAACGTCACTCGAACCTGGAATGCGGTCTGCGCCACAAGCCTCATGCGGCGCGCGCTCCAACTCGCGCATGATTACGCAACCAAGCGCTCTCAGTTTGGTTCCAAATTATCGGAAAAACCTCTGCACTCCGACACCCTCGCGGGAATGCAGGCCGAATTCGAGGCAGCGTTCGGGTTGACCTTTCGAGTCGTCCAGTTGCTCGGAGCGGTGGAGAGCGCAGATGGCACACCACAGGATGAGCGCTTGCTCCGAGTGCTCACGCCGATTGCCAAGCTCGTCACGGCGAAGCAGGCGGTCGAAGTCGTGAGCGAGGCTATCGAATGTTTTGGTGGCGCGGGGTACGTCGAGGACACGGGCCTCCCGACCTTGTTGAGGGACGCGCAGGTGCTGCCGATCTGGGAGGGCACGACGAACGTGTTGTCCCTCGACGTCATGCGAGCGATTGGACGGGACGGCGCCATGGAGGCCATCGAGGAGGAGATCGTGTCACTCACAGCGTTGCTGCATCAACCGCGCCTGACGGAACTCGGGGTCGAGGTTCACAAGACGATGGCGCGCGCGCGCCGCTGGCTTCAAGAGGCGACAAAGCGCGGCCCTGAAGAGGTCGAGGCCGGAGCACGACGGTTTGCCCTTACGCTCGGGAGAACCCTCGAACTCGCGCTCCTGCTGCGTCACTCCGAGTGGTCTCAAACGGAAGGCGATGAGCGCCCGACGCTTGCAGCGCGTCGCTTCGCGTCCCACGGAATCGAAAAACTCGGCGACGAACTCACGCCAGACGAGTCGAAGCGCATGTTCGCGCCCTGATACAGCTTTACAAGAAGCGCCTCCGTGATGAGCTGTTCGTAAAGTCCGCGCATGGGTTGTCTTTGAGTGAAGCTCGGCTGGGCCTCAGCCGGCGAGCGCCAGCTTTAGGTCGCAAGGGTCCGCGGCCACAAACTCTTGCGCCGAAGGCTTGGCGCTCAGCCAGAGACGCGCCGAGGACGGCAGCAGCAGGTAGGTTGCGCGGGCGACCCCAAGTACCTGGGCCGAGCCCTGGTCCCAGCTCGCTTTATGCGCAATCGCCTCGAGATCGCTGGCGTGCGACGCAAGCCGAGCCATCCAAGAACGGACGTGTGGCGCCGCCACGAGGTGGTCCTTCTTGCCGTTGTTGCAGCTTTTATCGGCGACCACGAGGTTCTCGATGGCGTTGAGTGGCACCCTCGCCCACGGAATGAAGTGATCGACCTGCGGTTCCTTGAGAGGGCCGGCACAATAGAAACAGCGACCATTTTGCAACTCGCGCAGCTCGTCGAGCACGGGCTTCAGGGCGATGCGGTCGACTCCAAACAGGAAGTCCTCGAGCGCTGCATCCTTGATTCGATCGCCATTCATTCTGGCCACGTCCGCCGCCCAACGTCGCTGCAAGAGCGGGCGCAAGAGCCCGGCTAACCGAACGAGATGATCGCTCGCGTCGCCAACGAAGCGAATCGCGTTCGAGAATCCGTGGAGGTCGAGGAACTCCTTTCGCCGGATGCTCGGGTCCCAGCCGATCTGGTAGATGAAGGGATCGTCGAGTGCGCCGAACTGTTGAACTCGCGGGAGCGGCATCTCGACGAGCTTCCATTCAACCTCGCGGAGCAAGTTTGCGTAAGCGGCGGGCGCAACCTGGCGGGCCCGCGACAATGAAGCCGATGGGTCGCGCACCTGCTTGCTGCGAAACGCGACGATCAGGGTAAGGACCTCCGCCCGGCCAACGCTGCTCTGGCGCAGCACGCGCTCGTCGCCGTCGAAACCAACCGTGTGCGGCCAATAGAGGCGCAGTACCTTCTCCGCGAGCTGGACGGTCGTGACCGAATCGGGGGCGCGCCCGTTCGTCGTCACGCCTTCGAGGCAGAGATCGATCAAGCCGAGCATGACCGCATATTTGTAGGTCGTGGTGAAACGGCCCTCACCGAGCATGGCGAGCACCTTCTCCGCGAAAGCGATCGCGCCGTGCTCGTCACTCACCGTGCCTTTTCGACGTTCGCCGTGGTTGAACGGCTTCATGGCCCGAGGTTAACAGCGACCATGCAGGAGTGCCCAGGAGTCTGTACGGGCGCAAAGGAAACTCGAACCAAGTAGTTCCTGCCTGGCCAACCCTGGCGTCCTCCAATCCGAGCAAAATGGCTCAGTTTGGACCACCTACTGGATTCCCGGTGCGAAGGAGATCGCGATGCACGACTCCAATGCTTCGCTTGCCATCCCCGGCGAGCCGCCGTGCAAGCTCGAGCGCAAGCGTCACGGAACGATGACGCCCGCCGGTGCATCCAAGCGCAATCGTCAGGTAACTTTTGCCCTCGCGCTCGTAACGGGGAAGTGAAAACTCCAGCAGCGCTTCGAGATGCCGAAGCAGCTCCGTCGCCCCCACCGAAGCCAACACGAAGTCCCTTACCGTGGGCTCGTCGCCCCCATGATCGCGCAATGCGGGCACAAAGTAGGGGTTGTCGAGAAAGCGCACGTCGAACACGAGGTCCGCATCGAGCGGGAGCCCATGTTTGAATCCAAACGACAACACGCGCACGCTCATATGCGGCGCTACGCTTCCCTGCGCAAAGATGTCGACGACCTGGCGGCGCAGTTCATGGACCGAGAGTTGAGTCGTGTCCAAGACGAGCGTCGCCTGCGCACGAATGGACGACAGGCGCGCCCGCTCCAAGCGCACTCCATCGAGCACCGCGAGAAGCTCGCCGCTTGCGCGTGGACGCCCGCTCCCTTTGGGGCCTTCTGAGAGCATCGGATGAGGTCGCCGAGTCTCACTAAAACGGCGCACCAAAGCGTCATCCGCAGCGTCGAGGAACAACACCGCAACCTTTGACGCGAGTCCGCCCAGTTGTTTCAAAGCCTCCGGCGCAGCGTCGAGAAACGCACCGACGCGAATGTCGATACCGAGCGCCACGCAGTGAATGCCGCCAGCCACGCACGTCTCAACGGTCTGGCCGACGAGCGACGGAGGCAGGTTATCCACGCAAAAATAACCGAGATCGGTCAGGGCCCGCAGGACCGTGCTCTTGCCCGCGCCCGACAACCCCGTGACGACAACGACTTCGGCTTCCATCGGCTGCGCGGAGTTCTTTCGGTCTTCGAGTTTCGGATGCTCGGGCTGGAACCAGCCTGAGTCACGAGCAAGCGCCTCGTCATTGTGGCGGCTCCCCCGGCGTCAGGCAAGAAAGCCCGTCGCGCGCGCTCTTGAATTCCGGCGCGCTCTCCGTGCGCGGCGTTCGACCGGGGGCCCCCGGCGAGTGGAGCGACAATCGACGCAACGGATGGCCGAGGAGGCTCAGCTCCGGGCGGTGCGCGACCGGACGGTGGGTATAAAAATGGCGCTCGAGAGGGCCAATCGTTCAGCCACTCGAGCGCCCGTTTATCTCCCGTCGAACGCGCCCCCCGCGTTTTTAGACAGAAAGCGCGCTTTCAGCCGTCGGTAGCGCGGCCTCCCATGGAAACGCCGGGCTACCGAAACGCGCGAGCTCACGTTCGCGCTCACTTCGCAGAGTTCACCAATCGCCAGGCTCTCCCGACACGGACTCCGCAAATTCCGCCGTTCGCATGCCTCTGCGACTGCGGTCACTCTTGCCCTTGTCGCTGCGGATCTGGCTCTCGAGCTTCTCCACGACGAGGTCGATGGAGGCGTACATGTCGTCACTTCGTTCGGAGCCGTGAAGCGACGTCGTCCCCGACTTGAGGTGGACGTCGGCCACGTGTTCGCTCCCATCAAGCGAGAGGGTCACGTCAGCCCTCATCGCCTCTCTAAGGAATTTCTGAAGTTTGCCGACCTTCTCTTGGGCGTAGTTCTTCACGGCATCCGAACCGTCCATCTGCCTAAACGTCGTGGTGATGTTCATACCATCGGCCTTCCTTTACGTGGCTTCTGCCACGCGTGTCTGAACTGCGGACACGCGCTGCTGGATGTGGCCCAGACTGCTGGATGTGGCCCAGACTGCTGGATGTGGCCCAGACAACGCGAGGAGAGAACAGGCGTTAGCAACTCCGACTCGGTGCGTTGGGCGTCACCGGCTCGGGCAGTCAAACGACGAGTCCCAACCATGAAGGGCACTTTAGCATCGGCATTGAAGCGATGTCACGATAAAATACGCTCTTCGTGGCGCACCATAATCGAGCTATCGGCTCGTTGTCAACAACAAATCGATGCTAACCGCAACTCCCGCGGGAGCCCACCCTCACACGGTCCGGGCGCTCGAACGCCCGAACAACGAGCCCCGCAACCGGGTAAAAATTTCCTCGGCCCGCTGCTCCATCTGCGCGGCCTCATCGAGCGCGCTCGGATCTTCTGCATACTCCGGTTCACTTCGAAGAAAGCTCGCGTAGACGTTGTACGTGTGTGCGAGTTCTGCGTCGTTCCCGGTCTGTTCGAAAATGGCGACACTCCGGGCGTAATACTCGCGGGCACTCTTCGTGTGGGCCGCGCCCCACCCTCCCGCGGCCGTGATTTCGCCGAGTGTCCGAAGGGCCGTTCCGAGATGCACTTTGCTGCGGACCGACGCAAACAAATCCACCGCACGACCGATGCAATCACGCGCTCGGACGAGGTCCCCTTGAAGCATGTACGCCTTGCCGAGACCGCGCAGCACTTCACCGAGGCCGAGCTTGTCTCCGAGCTCGTCGCAAAGCTCCTCGGCGTGGCGTAAAATATCGATCGCCTTGGTGGGCTGGCCCGACGAGTAATGGGTCTCGCCGAGGTTTGTCAGGATCAACGCAAGCCGGTTTCGATCACCAATTTCAACCGCTACTTCCCGTGCTTCCTCGAACAACTTCAAGGCACGGGTGAACTCCTTCAGGTCTTTTGCAACCGTGCCCAGGTTGTTCAATGCATAGACCACTCCGACGAGGTCCCCTATCTCGCGTCGAATGAGGAGCGCCTCCTCGAATGCCGCGACGGCATTTTTGAAGTCGCCCGAATCGCGCAACACCAAGCCGAGGTTGTTCAACGACAGCGCGATCGAACGACGATCGCCGAGGGCTTGCCGGCGCGCCAACGCCTCTCTCAACTCACCCTCCGCAGTCGCGTACTCGCCCTTCATCCAGTGCAACTTGCCGACATCATCAATCGTCGATGCGACACCGCGCTCGTCGTTGACGGCACGAAACAACGCCAAAGCCGTCTCGAAATGCGGCTCAGCTTCGTCGAGCGAACCGACCTCGCGATGCAGCCGACCGATGCGGTTGTGTGCGGCACCACCCTTCGCGCGCAGATCAAAACGGAACGCCAGGGTAAGCATCTCCGAAAAGGCGGCAAGAGCATCGTCGATCCGGCCGATCAACTGCAACACGTCCCCGTAGTTGTGAAGCGCATCGATACGGCGAGCTGCCGCGCCTTCATCGAGCAGCGCGAGGGCTCGTTCGTAGTATTCGGAGGCGCTCGCGTTGGCGTACCGGGAGCGTGCGAGATCCCCGGCGCGCAGGAACGTCAAACCGGCGAGGTGCGGCTCGTTGGCAGCTTCTCTGTGCTGCGCGAGCATCGCCGCGTCCTGCTCGTTCGACTGAATGTTGCTCTGGTGTTCGAGCCAGTCGGCGATGGTCTGGTGGTAGCGTCGCTTCAGGCTCGGACTGATGCGGGCCCCGAGCGCGAGCCGCTCTTTGTTGTGCTTAAAGATGTACTCGTCCGTGCCGGCGAAATTCGAGTCAGGCAACTTCAGAATGTAGTCTCTGTCGACCAAGTCCGTCAGGATCTCGTCGATGCGCAAAATATCCTCGTCGTCTTCGGGACGCCAGAACTCGGGAGCCTCGTCGCCGGCGCGGTAGAGCGCAACGAAGCCACCACGCCAGAAAACGCTGCCCATCAGCGAGGCGTACTCGAGCAACTGTTTCTCATCCGTGTCGAGTGCGGCCAGGCGCGCCTCGACCGCATCCTCGATGGTCATCGGCAGCTTCGCGCCTGCCAATCGGTCGAGATGCACCTCCCAAACCGGCTCCGCGAGCGGTGCGTTCACTTCAACAAGAACGCCGACGTCGTGGTAGATGCGGACCATCTGCTCGAGCATCATTGGATTGCCGCCAGCGAACGCGACCGCAGACTCGACGAGCCGTTCCCGCGGTCCGTTGCACGGCGAAAGCAATCCGTCCATGACCAAGCCGGCCGACGTGTCATCGAGCGCGACGAGATCGATGAGGTCGTGGCGTTGGTCCCCGACGCGATCCCAATCTTCGTGACGCTGCTTCAGCTCGAAGCGCGCGATGCAGATCACCATCACCGAGCCAGCAACGTTCTCGAGCAAATAACGCAGCAAAGCGAGCGTGTCGTCGTGGGCGTGGTGCAGATCATCGAGGACCAACACGAGCGGACCCGATGCGGCATCGGCTTCGATGAACGCCTTGAAGACCGCGCGCCGTAAGAGTGCACCCTGTTGTGGGTCATCCTCGACCGCCTTCGTCAGCGGGCTTTCTGGAAACGCCAGGTCGAGGAATTGCCCTAGAAAGTAGATGACATCGCCGACCTTGCGGTCATCGAGCACCTTCGCCACTTGACTGCGCACTTCGGCCCGGGCGGCATCGGGATGCATGCCCTCGACGAGCCCGAACCGGGCGCGAAGGAGCCGCGAAAAAAGCCCGTAGGACGTCGACAAGTCACGCGCCGAGCCGCGAAAAACCTTGAGTGGAACGCCGTCGAGACGCTCACGCTCGCGTAGGATCAACTCCTGAACGAGGCGGGTTTTTCCAATACCGGCTGGACCTTGAACCGTGACCAGCCGGGTCTGCCCGAGCCGCACGCGAGCAAGCGCGTTCGCGAGCACTTGCAGCTCTTCATCACGCCCCAAAAGCGGGCCGCGTGCCTGCAAAGCGCCGAGCGGCACCCGTTCATTTAGTTTTGACTCGGTCATGACGATCGTCAGGGACACCCTTGAGGGGTCGGCTGCGTTTTGGGGAGCCAACACACTCCGAACAGCGGGACAATAACCCAGCCACAGGGCGAACGGGGCCGATTCTCGCTTTCTGCGCCCAACCGCCTCAACCCACCGGCCAGTCGCGAACGAACTCACGAATGCGACCGAGGATGAGCTCGAGAGCCACGCGATTGTGCCCGCCCTCAGGAATGATCACGTCGGCGTGAGCCTTGCTCGGCTCCACGAACGCGAGATGCATCGGTCGAACCGTGGCGTAATATTGGCGTCGAATTTGGTCGAAGTTGCGGCCTCGGTGCTCGATGTCGCGCCGGATCCGGCGCATCAAGCGAAGGTCCGGTGCCGTATCGACGAACAGCTTTAAATCCATGCGTTCCCGCAGGCCGGCATCGACCAGCACGAGGATCCCCTCGACGATGAGCACGGGCCGCGGGTCCAGTTGGTCATGGACAACGGACCGGACGTGATGCTCGAAGTCGTAGCGCGGCTTGGCCACCGATCGTCCCTCACACAAGGCGTCCACATGCTCGGCGAGAAGCAGAGTGTCGCTGACGGCGTTGACCGGCGCGGAGTCGATGATGACGCGGTCGAACTTGCGCGCCGCTTCCTTGAGGATTTTCGCGACGACTTCGCCAGACAG
>CANMZR010000197.1 GCA_947502375.1 Polyangiaceae bacterium | reverse complement strand
CAGCTTCTGCGAGTGCCAGCGCCGCGGTGCGTTGCCATTCCCTTTGCAGGCCGTTCACCAAATCGAATGCCAGCGGGGCTGGCTGGCCCAATCGGGTCAGCGTCAGGGCCGCCCAGCGACGCACGAGTTCGTCCTCGTCGGTTGCGACGGCGCGCCTCAGGGGCTCGGTGACCTCGAGTCCAAGCTGGAGCCCTCCGGGCGCGTTCAGGTTCGAGCTGGGGCCGTCGAGCGTGCTTGTTCGTTCGGCGTAAGCGAGTTCAAAGAGTGTTTCTGCCGACTTGCGTCGAATTCGCACGTCCGCGTCACCGAGCAGACTCGCGACATCCATCGCCGCCTCGACATCTCCGGCAAGCCCACGGCGCAACGCGTGCGGCCACGAGGCGTCCGCGCCCGCTTCGAAGCGCCCTAGCGAGGCGATGAAGCGCCGCTGCTCAGTCTTGAGAGCGTCCGTATCGGCCGACCGCTGCGCGGATACGTCCCGCAATTGTTGAGGGTCAGCGGCAATGTCGAAAAGGCGGCAAGCTCCAACCTTGCGTGCACACACAAGTCGCGCGCCGCCGCGTGCGAGCAACGTCTGTCCGTCGGTCTCGCTGAAGGCCGTGCCAGCCTCGCCCTTCCCTACCATGGAAGGCCCTAAATCGCGGCCGCGGACGCGCGGGGAAGTCGGGATTGCGAGAGCATTCAGAAGCGTCGGCAGGACATCGACGAGCCCGACCGGAGTGGCCACCCGAGACGGTGCAATCCGTCCAGGCGCGTGGAAGACGAGTGGCACGCGAACCTGCTCGTCGAACACCGCGGTGCCGTGATACCGCCCCCCGTGTTCGCCGAACTCTTCGCCGTGATCCGCCGTCACGACGACGACGGCTTCGGGACGCTCCGTGCGCATGACATCGACGAGGAGACCGAGCCCCGCATCGGCTTCGGCAACTTCCGAGTCGTAGCGATCGATGGCGCGGTCACCGAACGCATGGCCTTCGTGAGCGACGTAGGGTTCGTGCGGCTCGAACAAGTGAACCCAGATAAAAAGCCGCTCGGCTCGGTTTCGGGTGATGAGGTACGCGCGCAGTTGGTCGGGGCGTTCGCGCGCGGCCGCGAACTCAATTTTTTTATATTCGAAGCCGAAACCGCGCTCCTCGATCGGCCCGAATCGTTCGTGATCGACGAAAAAAACAGCCGGCGGGTAGAAGGCAGCGGTGTGGATATCGTAACGGCGGAGCGCATCGGCAAGCGTCTCTGAGTCGGCTCCGAGGCCCTGCAAAAGCAGCGGACGCATGTATTTCCCCGTCATAAGTGACGCGAGCGCATACGAGGTATGGGGCGTGGTCGTGTAAGCCGCTTCGAACACGGCGCCCTCGCGTGCAAGCGCATCGAGGCGCGGGGTCGTCGGTCGCGGGTAACCATACGCGCCAACGTGATCCGCACGCAGTGCGTCGATGGTCACGAGCAGCAAGTCACGCCCTCCAAGGTCGAGCAACCGCTCGCCGTCTCGGTGCTCCGGCGGCACGGCATCGTCATCGGCGGGGAGCGGTGGTTCGAGAGCTGCTGTGACTTCGACGGCGTAGCCGAGCAAGGGTGCATGTTCGAGATAGACCCAGCGCACGTTGTCTTGCAGCCGTAGGAGCTTCGGCGCGCTCACAGACTTACCCACGGCGAAAAGGCACACGGCACCGGCGAAGATTGCGGATGCCCGGGTGCGAACGGGAATCGTCGGAGGGACTCCGCGAAAGGCTAAAACCGCGAGAGCCGTGGTAGCGAGCGACAGCACCGCGAGGCCCCCATGAAAACCAGGGTAAAGCTTTGGCAAGATGCGTAGGTTGGCCGACTCGAGCGCACCAAAGGCACCGAAGACGCAGGCGATAAGGAGCGCGGGCCGCTTCGAAAGCCAACGCAGCGCCAGGTTCGCGGGCCTGCCCAAAAGCCAACCGCCGAGCCCTCCAACCACCACCGCGAGAACGACGAAAGCGGGCCTGCGCGCACCCGTGAGCAAGCGTCCCGCCGAGCTCGCCCAGGCCACGAAACCCAGCCAGGTTGCGGCCCAGAGAGCCACGCCCCAGCGGCCGCGCGCCGAGTCACTCTGCTCGAGTGCGACGAGCAGCAAAGCTCCAAAAGCCGCGACGGGCATAGCGAGCAGCAGCGCCACCGGCAGCAGCGTCTGAGCGGCTAAAATAGCCTCATGGCCACCCGCCAGCTCGGAGCGAGCAAGCACCGCAATCGCAATGGTCTCGAGAACGAGGCCCGCCGAGGCCGCGAGCCAAGCTTCCGACCAGCGCCTGACCCAACCGAGTGTCACGGCTTTTCGCGACGCGACGGTCGTCGAAAAGCCGAACGGATAGACGTCTGCCGGGCAGGCACGAGGGGCTCAGCGAAACGAAATGTCTTGAATTTCGTAGGAGCGATTGCCTGCCGGTAGACGCACCGCCACTTCGTCGCCGACCTGTTTCGCAATCAAGGCTCGCGCCAGGGGCGATGAGATCGAAATCCTTCCGATGTTGATGTCCGACTCTTCGGCACCCACAATCTGGTACTCGACCACTTCTTCGGAATCGAGGTTGAGCAGCGACACATGGGCGCCGAATTTGACGGTCGTTCCGCTGAGCTTCGAGGGATCGATGACCTCGGCGCGCGACAAGCAGTCTTCCACGTACTTGGTGCGCGCGTGAATCATCCCCTGACGGTCTTTCGCTGTGTGATACTCAGCGTTTTCGCTGAGATCCCCGTGGTCACGCGCGGTCGCGATGTCACGCACGACCTGCGGCATGTCGACCTCGCGAAGCCGGTGGAGTTCGTCGCGCAGCTTCTGTTGCCCTTCGGGCGTCATTGGTACTCGTTCAGCCATGACTTAGACTCGTTTCAATTCTGGAACAGGCGGTGGGTTCGGTCAATTCCTTCCTACAAGCGACCGGGCCTCCGACGCTTAGAGAGCGCGCCAGCGTTGAACCCGTCGCGGCACGGCTTGCCCCCGTACGACCGCCGAGCGCACGGCTGTTCGCACCAGCGCGAGTGCCAGTTTTGCGAGTTTTTGATGCAGCTCATCGGCGGCTGGCGGTGCTGCCCCAGTGACGGTCACCGTCTCGCCGTCGACCGACACCGTGACGTTGAGAGCCAGTTCTTGCTCGGCAATCCGCGCCGCCCCGCGATAGGCATATGGCCCGTTGGGCGCGCTGCGCTGCAGCTCAAGAGTGAACCGAACGCCGTTCTCGGGTGTCGGCTCCGGTGTCATCCGTCGCTTGGCTTTACGGCCGCGCCCATCGCGGCGAGAAACCGCTTGGCCACGAGGGCAAACGGCCCGGGATAATTGGAGGCTACGCGCTGGAACACGGCCTCTGCTTCGAGGCGCGCGTGCGTTTTCAAGAGTGTTTCACCTTTCAAAACGAGCGCTTCAGCCTCCAGACCGGACCCTGGGAACTTCAGAACGGCTCGGTCGATGCGCGCTATCGCGGCTGGGAAATTGTCCTCTTTGAGGTAATAGTGCGCCACGAAAAGCTCGTGGCGAACGAGCCGTTGCGTGGTCATCGCGAGCATGTACCTGGCATCGACACGATAACTGCTGTCGGGGTAGCGCTCGGCAAACGCCAAGAGCTCCCGATGAGCATCCTCGGTGTTTCCTTGGTCTCGCTCCTCAGCCGGCGGCAACAGGGCGGTGTCGCCGACTTCGAGATAAGAAGCCTTGGCTATCCGGTAGCGCGCGTACTCGACGTTCTCGTCGCTGCGGTGCGAACGGATGAACGCGCGGTATCCCGAGACGGCGTCAGGGTACTTGCCTTGCTCGAATTCGGCATCGGCGAGCCGCAGCTCCGCTAGCCGGGCGTAGCGGCTGTAGCTAAAGATGCGTCGGACCTCCTGAAGCTTCGTGCGGGCGTCCTCCCAGGTCTGTGCCTTGAACGCTTCCATCGCCTCAAGGTAGGCGGACCTGGAATCTTCGGTGTACGAGATGCTCGCCACATCCGCCGCTGGCTTTTGGCCGTCACACGCACTCAACGCCGCGCCCAAAAGGGCGAGGGCCATCCGTTGGCGACCGAGGAGCGGCATCGCGCCGAACGCTAGCACAAGCTCGCCGTGGTACAACATGGCCCATGTCGGAGGTGGGAGCCGAAGTCGCTTCGCCGCCGCTACCGGAGCTCGGTGACGTTCGCGCCGAAGATGCGCTCGAAGCTGGCCAGGAGCGTATCGTTCACATCGACGCGCAGTTCTTTTGGCACGACGAGTATGGCCTCGCCTTCGTCTGTCTGAATGACGACCTGCACCGGGCAGACCCCTGTCGAGCAGCGCAGCGCCTGTTCGAGCTTTTCGAGGTGTTGGCGAGTGAGTTCGTTTGCGCGCAGCCTCAAGGTGACCATCCGGGTCTCACTCCGAATGGCGTCTGCGAGCGGTGCCGCGTCGTCGAGCAGCAGCGTCGGGATGCGGTCGACTTCCCCTCCCTCTTCTTCCGCTCGCGGAAACTGAAGTTTTCCATTCACGATCACGGGATCGCCGCGCGTCAGCAACTCACCAAAGCGTTCGATTTGGCTCTCCCGTACTTTGACGTCCACGCCGCCTGAGAGGTCTTCGAGCACGAAGAAGGCGACCTTGCCGCTGCCGCTCTTGAACACGCGCTCTCGATAGTTTTCCACCGTGCCGGCCACTCGAACTTTTGCCCAATCATCCATGGCCGCGAGTTCGCGAGTCGGCGTGACTTCAAAGCGTTTGAGTTCGCTCCCATAACGGTCGAGCGGGTGTCCCGACACGTAAAATCCGAGTGCCTCCTTCTCGCGCCGGAGCATTTCTCGCAAGTCCCACGGGTCGGCTTGCATGTAATCGCTGTTGCTCGGCGTGGGCTTCGAAGTCGCGGCTGAAACGGGGGCAGCCATGAGACTAAAAAGACTGGTCTGCCCACAGTCGCGGTCCCGGGTAATCGACTTTCCTCGCTCGAGCGCGCGTTCGATCGAGGCGACGGCCCGCGGACGGCTTAGCCCTCGTGTTTTCAGCGACGCATCGAATGCCCCGCCGTAAATCAGCGCTTCGAGTACGCCCCGATTCAGGCGCTTCGCATCGACGCGCTCGGTGAGGTCAAACAGGTCCGCAAAGGGGCCTTTCTGTCGTGCGTCGAGAAGCGCTTCGAGCGCCATGTCGCCCACGCCGCGCACGGCCCCTAGTCCGAAGCGGATGCGGGGATCGAGAGGATCGCGCAATCGTGAACGACGCATATTTCTTTGTGCGTTCGGGGTCTTCTTCGCGCACGCGCCGTCCGAATAGATGACGGTGAAGTCGATGTTCGACTCGTTGACTTCAGGCGGTAGGATCTCGACTCCCCAAGCTCGCCCTTCGGCAATGATGCGCACGACCTTATCCGTCTTGTCGCGGTCTGCGGTGAGCAGCGCGCAGAGGAACTCGACAGGGAAATGAGCCTTCAAATAGGCGGTTTGGTAGGTGAGCAACGCGTACGCGGCACTGTGCGATTTGTTGAAGCCGTAGCCGGCGAAAAACTCGAGCAACTCGAAGATCTTCTCGGCCTCTTCGCGAACGACGCCGTTGGCGACCGAACCGTCGAGGAACGTGCTTTTCTGCTTGGCCATTTCCTCGGGTTTTTTCTTGCCCATGGCACGGCGCAAAAGATCGGCGCCCCCGAGGGTGTAGCCGGCGAGCTGCTGCGCGATCTGCATGACCTGCTCTTGATAAACGATGACGCCGTAGGTCGGCTTGACGATATCGTCGACGAGACGGTGCAGCGTCGAGATGGGTTTCCCGTGCTTGCAATCGACGTAGTCCTTCACCATCCCGGTACCGAGCGGTCCCGGACGATAAAGCGCCACGGCTGCGACGATGTCGTTGAATTGGTCGGGGCGCAGTTGCTTGAAGAGCTTCTGCATGCCGCTCGACTCGAGCTGAAAGACGCCCGTGGTCTCGCCGGACTGCAAGAGCGCGAACGTGAGCGCATCATTGAGCGGCAGGCTCCCTACGGAAAAACGCTCGCCTTTGCGATCGGGGCGCGCATTGATGAGCCGCTCGGCGATGTCGATGACGGTGAGGGTCTTCAGGCCGAGGAAGTCGAACTTCACGAGGCCCGCCGCTTCGACCTCGTCTTTCGCGAACTGCGCGACGAGGAGCTCGCCATTTTTGAAGCACGGCACGTGCTCCCAAAGGGGACCTTCGCTGATGACGACGCCGGCTGCGTGCATGCCGGCGTGGCGCGTAAGGCCTTCGAGTTTTTGGGCCTGCGTCAAGAGCTCGCGGATCGTCGTGTCGACTTCACTCGCGGCTTTTAGCTTCGGCTCGACAGAGAGCGCCTCGGCTATTGTGTACGTTTGCCCCTGCCCCTTGTCGGGGATCATGCTGGCGATCCGCTGCGCTTCTTGCGGCGAGAGCCCCATCGCGCGCCCGACATCCTTGATGACACTGCGTGCCTTGAGCTCGTGAAAGGTGGCGATCTGGCCGACCGACGTCTTGCCGTATTTCTCGGACACGTAGGCGATGACCTCGTCACGGCGGTCCATGCAGAAATCGATGTCGAAGTCCGGCATGCTCACGCGCTCTGGGTTGAGGAACCGCTCAAAGAGCAGCCCGTGCGTGATGGGATCGAGGTCGGTTATCCGCATCGCGTAAGCGACGAGCGAGCCGGCGCCCGAGCCGCGCCCAGGTCCGACGGGGATCCCCTTGTCCTTCGCGTACCGAATGAAATCCCAAACGATCAGGAAATAACCAGGGAATTCCATGCCAACGATGACATCGAGTTCCATCGCGAGCCGGGCGCGATAGCTGGCGTGGTCGACGCGAATTCCGGAGCGTTCGAACTCTTGAAATCGGTCCGCGAGCCCACGCTCGGCGACGTGTCGAAAGTACGCCGGCGCATCGAAGCCTTCGGGGACGGCGAAGGTCGGCAGCATCGGCGTCCCGAGCTTTAGCTTGAGCCCTTGGCAGCGCTCGGCGACCTCGGTCGTGGCCCTCAACGCCTGAGGAAACTCGCGGAAGGCCGCCGTCATTTCGTCGGCGCTCTTGAGATACATTTCGTAACGACCGTGATGCCCCTCGAGCGCGGTCGCAAAGGCGCGTCCCGACGCGATGCACGAGAGATAAAGCTGAGCCTCACCGTCGCTACGCTCGAGAAAATGGCAGTCGTTCGTAGCGACGATCGGTAAGGCTAGCTCGTGAGCGAGCTCGACGAGGATCCCGTTCAGGATCGGTTGCTCGACGAGTCCGTGGTCCTGCAGCTCGACGTAGAGCGACCCCGGACTGAACAGTGCCCCTAGCCGATCGAGCGCAGCCCGGCCGGCAGTTTTGCCGAGTTCCAGCACTTGTTGGGCCACCACCCCGCCCATGCAGCCCGTGAGCGCGATGAGGCCTTCGGTCCCTTTTTCCAGCTCAGCCAGCCGGATACTCGGAGCCATTGGGCTCGCCGGCTCGACGTGTCCCATCGAAACGATGCGCAGCAAGTTCTGATAGCCGAGCGCGTTTTCGGCGATGAGGACGAGGTGGTCGAGCGGCTCACTGCCTGCGCCCGCGCTGCGAACATCGCCCGGACGCAGCGAACCGTCGCGTAAGACGTTGACCTCGCAGCCGAGGATCGGCGTAATTCCGTAGCTCTGGCACGCCTGGTAATGCGTGATCGCCCCAAACATGTTGGCATGGTCGGTCAGCCCGATCCCACGCATTCCGTGCTCTTTTGCTCGCTTTGCGAGCGATTTGCAAGGGATGGCGCCATCGAGTAGCGAGTACTCGCTGTGAGCGTGAAGGTGGACGAAATCACTCATCGCCGAGGGACGAAGGATGCAATTGAGATGAGTTGCTGCTTCCTGAACCGCGTCGGGCGCGAGCAGTAAGGGTGAAGCCGCGTTGCTTCTCCCTTGCCGCTACCCCGTCCGGGACGCTATGACAAGCTCCTCGGGTAGCGTTCGCGATCGCCGCCGGCGTCCACCGGGAAACCCATTCTTGAATCATAAGGAAGTCATTAAGATGCTTCGTTCTTCGCTTGTCTACGCATCCTTCGCCGGTCTTTCCCTCGTCGCTCTGGGCGGCCTCGTTGCTGTCGGCTGCGGAAGCAGCACAGAAGACCCTGCGCCCGCTCCGGTTGGCACTTCCAAAGAACCGCCCGCCAAGCCCGCCGATGGCGTTAAAGGCGACGGTGATGGCCAGGTGTTCGCGGTGCAAAAGCTTTTCCTGGGAGACACCGATCGTGCGGGCTCGCCGAAACCCACCGCATGGGAGAACTACGGCTACAATCTCGACGGGAAAATCTCCACGGCTGCTTCGACCGACGTGTGCAAGCCGCGCGCCGGCGCACAGCCGAAATCGGTCAAGACGGACGGCAAAGACGGCCTCGACAACGCGTTCGGCAAGTTGCTGATGCCGATCATCGGCAGCCTGGCGGCCGATGCGAGCACGAAGGTCAACGAAAATATTGCGTCCGGTGCGTTCACGATTTTGATGAAGATCGACTCACTCGGCGTCAAGCCCAACTACGTCGATTTGCCGACTGCGCTCTACGTGGGCAACCAACTCGGGCACCCGGCGAAGTTCGACGGCACCGATGAATGGCCACTCGTGCCCGAGTTGCTCAACGACCCGAAGGATATCAATTCCTCGAAGGTCAAGTTCCCAAGCAGCTACCTCGCCGGCAACACGTGGGTCAGCGGCAGCAAAGGGGACCTCGATCTTCA
>CANMZR010000196.1 GCA_947502375.1 Polyangiaceae bacterium | reverse complement strand
CATCGTTGCGGAGCCCGCCGAGCCCGAGGCCTACCCGCCATCGCCCATCGTTGCGGAGCCCGCCGAGCCCGAGGCCTACCCGCCATCGCCCATCGTTGCGGAGCCCGCCGAGCCCGAGGCCTACCCGCCATCGCCCATCGTTGCGGAGCCCGCCGAGCCCGAGGCCTACCCGCCATCGCCCATCGTTGCGGAGCCCACCGAGCCGGCCGTGTCTGCGCCGACGACCTGGGTGCCCCCGGCCTCGGTGCCGTCCGCGCCGACGACCTGGGTGCCGCCGGCCTCGGTGCCGGAGACTCCGGTGCCCCCGGCCTCGGAACTCGCGGAACGCCTGGGGATGGCCCCATTGCCTTTCGCCCCATTGCCTTTCGCCCCATTGCCTTTCGCCCCATCGCCCTTCGCCCCATTGCCCTTCGCCCCATTGCCCTTCGTGGCGTCACCCGTGGCGCCGTCATCGTTCGCTCCCGCTCAGCTTGCCCCCGTTCTCCAGGAGGCCGAGACGACCATGGTGGGGCTGCTCATCCCCGCGCCGAGGAGTTCCGAGAGTGGCACTCCACCGCTCGACGATTCGCTGCCTTTTCGTCGGTCGCTCACGGCCTCGCCGGAGCCTCCGCCGGACCCGATGCCGGAGCTCACGCTGGAGGCCTATGCCTCGCTACGGGCCTCTTGCTCGGCGTTCCCCGGCCGGCGTCGCGATGTCTTGTCACGCTACGGCGTTTTCGACTCGCTCATGGAAGCCCGGTTGGATGAGGTTTGGCGCGTGCAGTTTCAAGGGACGCCCCCCGACGCCGAGCGCTACGCGGAGCTTTTCGCCCACTACCGGGAATGGTTCGAGACTCACGGGGACCCCCAATGGGGGAAGAGCTGACATTGGGTTCGCCGTCTGCGAAAAAGCTTCAATTTCAGCCGTTTTCGGCGTTGCATCGGGAGACAATTAACTTGTATCGGGAGACCATTGAATGAGCGCAAACATTTTTACCATCGCCTCGGATGCGCTGCCCGCTGATGCCGTCGTGGTCGGCCTTCGAGGCCACGAAGCCTTGTCCGAACCGTACCGCTTCGAAGTCGGTTTTCTGACGAGCGATCCGCGCTTCGAAGAAGATGCGGCGCTCATGGCGCGGGCGACGCTCACCTTCCAGCTCGGGTTTCAAGCGGCGCCCTACCGCTACCACGGGGTGCTCGCCTCGGTGGAGCTGGTGCACGCGTTCGGGACGCAGATGCTGTTTCGCGCCGTCTTGGTTCCGAAGCTCTGGCAATTGACGTTGAATCGGCACAGCAACGTGTGGACCGACGCCACCATCCCCACGATCCTCTCGGACGTTCTTCGCTGGGGCGGACTTGCACCGAGCCAGTTCTCCCTCGCGCTCGATCAGAACTATTCGAAGCGCGAGTTCGTCGCGCAATACAAGGAAGACAACCTCACCTTTTTTCACCGCTGGCTCGAGCGCATGGGGATGTCCTATTTCTTTGAGCAAGGCGAGCAAGAGGAGCGACTGGTGGTGGTTGACGCCGCTTTCCATGGGACTCCTGGCGGTCCCGGCGCGGTGAAGTACCGTCCGCTTTCCGAGGGCGACACGATGGCCTTGGAGGCCTTCGAGTTTGTCCGCCAGCAGTCGCGCGCAGTGCCGAGTGCGGTTGCACTTCACGACTACGACTACCTGAAGCCTACCCTTACACTGCGGAGTGAAGCCCGGGTCACGAAGGCGAACTTCGGCACCATCAACCGCTTCGCCGATGACTTCGCGGTGACACCCGACGAGGCCGCTAGCTTGACGCGTTACCGCGCCGAGGCCCTGCAAGCGTCGCAAAAAACACTGCACGCAGGTGGACGAGTCTTTCACCTTCACGCGGGGCGCACCTTCTCGCTCGACGATCATCCGCGCGCGGAATTGAACCGTAAATACCTGATCACCGCGCTCACGCATGAAGGCAATCAGGCCGCGGCGCTGCCCGAGGTCAAGGCCGCTCTCGGGCTCGAACTGGACAAAGAGTACCGCTGCGAAGTGACGGCGGTCCCCGCGGAGGCTCCGTACCGCACGCCCTCCGAACGCACCCCCTGGCCGCGCATCGCCAGCTACGAATTAGCGACGGTCTGCGGCGACGCCGAGAGCCCTTACGCTCAGATCGACGCCGAGGGCCGTTACAAGGTTCGCATGATGTTCGACGAGAGCGACCTCGGTGGCGGCAAGGCCTCCGCGTGGGTTCGCCAACAACAGCCGTACGGTGGCTCCAACGAAGGTTTTCACTTCCCGTTGTTGAAGGGCACCGAAGTGACGGTGATGTTCCTCGGCGGCGATCCCGATCGCCCCGTGATCGCAGGCGTCGTCCCGAATGCGCAGAAGCCGAGCCCCGTCGTCCGGCAAAACCACACTCAAAACATCATCCAAACCGTCAACAAAAACCTGATCAAACTCGAGGACAAGCTGGGCGAACAATTCGTCCACATCTCGTGCCCGATAGAGACGAGCTGGATGCACCTCGGGGTTTTGAAAGATGGCTTCAATGCCATTCTGAGCACGACCGGCCACGCTCACTTCAGCTTCGGTGGCCATCAGGTCGTCGATGTCGCGCAGTCGCTCACCGAGAACGTTCATGCCGATGTCAGCAACAACTATTTCGCCAACTGGCTCGTGAACGTCGTCGCTGACAACTCGGTCGAGATCCTCGGATTGAAGAGTCTCCATGTCGTCGGTGACGTGCATTACGACTTCGACTCACTCTGGAAGAGCACCGTCCTCGGAGATCACGTGACGCACGTCTCGGGGCTGAAAGAGCTGCACGTGGTCGGTGACGTCGTTCAGACTCTCGACGCGAACCTCGTGACGAAAGTGGCGGCCGACAGCTCGCTCGTGGTTGGTGGAAATCAAAGCCTGAAGGTCGACGGGAACGACACCATCGTCGTGACGGGAAACCTTACAAGCACCGTCACGGGTGACACCATTCAGCACTACGAAGGCAGCAAAAACACCGAGGTCAACGGAGTCCTCAAAGAGGGTTTCTGGAACGTCCACTCCTCGATCAACGGGGGGGCAAAGTTCGAGACTTTCCTCGGCCTCAAGAACGAAAACTTCGTCGGCGTAAAGATGGAGACGTTCCTCGGTTTGAAGCGTGAACAGTCGCTCGCTCTCACCATCAAAATGAAGATGGGCGTGAACATCGATCTCGCCCCGAATCTCAATTTCAGCCTGAAGGGGCCCAAAATTGACAGCATGACGACCCGCATCGAGAGTGTCGTTGGACCCCACTTGCTGAATGGCGCTGTCTGGCTCGAGAATCGTGGCTTGAAGATCATTCTCTGACCGCCGGAGGCATGCCGTGAAGGTCGTCAAGCCCCTGAAGGTCGGAGTTCTGCACCGAACCTTCGAGCACCGCGGAGTCTTTCACTTCGTGCCGACGGTGATGGTGCACTTTTCGCTCGAACACCCGAGCGTGCCGCTGCAGGAAATCGCCATGTGGCCGATGATCGTCGAAGAGCTCGGCGGCGAGCTTGTCTTCGACGAGGGGATGCCAAAAGCGAACGGTGAAGTGCTGGTAACGGGACGCGCTTACCCTCCGGGCGGTCCTGCTCCCGTGTGTGCGGTGCGGGTCGCGATAGGCTCGGTGGACAAGCAGCTCTACGCCATCGGCGAGCGTCAGTGGAAGCGCGGCGTTCCTACCGAGCCGGTCCCATTTCGCGAGCTCCCGCTCAGCTGGGCGAATGCGTTTGGCGGTCCCGACTTCGCGAAGAACCCGTTCGGTAAGGGGCTTCAGCGCGTCACCCGAGACGGCGTGGAGTCCCACCCGCTGCCGAACATCGAACACCCGAAGCACCTCTTGACCGCGCCGAGTCAGAAGCCCGATCCCGTCGGCTTCGGTGCGCGCCATCCGAGTTGGCCCGGGCGCGCAAAGCAGCTCGGGACCTACGATGCCCGCTGGTTGAAGGAGAGTTTTCCCGGCCTCGCGGAGGACGTCGATTGGGCGACCTTCAACGTGGCCGAGTCCGACCAGTGGCTCGACGGATTCTTTACCGGCGGGGAATCTCTCGTGCTCGAAAATCTTCACCCGAGCCGGCCGCGCCTCGAATCGAAGCTCACCGACCTCGTCCCTCGTGCGTTCATCACGCGTGAAAAAGCTGAGTTTCGCGAGATCAAGCTCCGGATGGATACCGTGCACGTGTTCCCCCACCGGCTGCGCGCCATCGCTATTTTTCGCGGCGTGACGCCCGTCTCGGAAGATGACGCAAGTGACGTGAGAGAACTCGTCGTCGGTTGCGAACGACGCGGTGCCGAGCCGAGGACCATCGAGCACTACCTGGCCGTGCTCGCCAGGCGGCTCGATCGCGCCAAAGCTCACATCCACGCGCTCCGTGATTCGGACCTCATGCCCGCACGCAACCCGGCCATCCCGCCCGTCGATGGCGAAGGCCTTGGAAGCGTCGAGGCCGAGCTTGCGACCGAACGCTTGCTCGAAAAAAACCAGCGCCATGGCGCCGAGCTCGAGCTTCAGGCCATGCGTGACGAGCTCGTGAGCCGGGGCGTCGATCCGTCGTTGCACGTGCCCTCGGCACTGCCCGAGCCCGCGGTGGCTCTCGAAGGAGACGCGCTGGCGGATCAACTCGAAGAGTATCTCGATAAGGCCCCCGCCCTCAGGCTCGAGGCAGAAGAGCGCGTCGAAGCGGCCGTTGCCGAGGCCCGTCAGGCCTGTGTCGATGCCGGTGTCGACTACGATGCTCGGCTCGCAGAGCAAGCAAAAACACAGGGTGGACCGCCAAAATTTCGCGCCGAAGAGGAACTCCGTCGCCTCACGGAGCAGCGCGCACTTGGCGTGACGGCCGGCGTTCGGTTCGAGCACGTCGAAGCGCGGCTGGCCGATCCAGACCTCCGGGCCAAGCTCGAGGCCATGGAGCGTGAGCACGGTGAGGCTTACCGTAAGTTCGCTCATCGGTTCCCCCCGGCGCCGAGTCTGGATGCCACCACGAGCTTGGCCATCCAGCACGAAGTCGAGGCCGCCCGAAAGGCCGGAACGAGTCTCGCTCGACGTGACTTCACCGGCGTCGATCTGTCCGGACTCGATCTGAAAGGCGTGGATCTGCGCGGTGCCATGCTCGAAGGCGCCCGTCTCGTCGGCACCGATCTCAGCGGGGCAGACCTTGGCTATGCGGTCCTGGCACGCGCCGATCTCACCGATGCGAAGCTCGTCGGAGCGAAGCTCGAGCACTCGAATTTTGGCGGAGCAACCCTGCGACGCACCGATTTTTCTGGCGGGGTCGATCTCACGGGGGCCGCGTTCGGAGACGCGAAATGCCTCGAGACTCGGTTCACCGATGCGCGCTTTTCGGGCAACGAGTTCCTCGATGCAACCTTTCTCCGCTGCGATTGGAGCGGCGTCGTGGCAAGCGAGGTGAACTTTGTAGGGAGTGAAGCCGTCCCGCTCGATCTCAGCGACGCTTGTTTCGCCGGGGCCAGTCTTTCGAAGGTGAATTTTCTTTACGTCTTGCTCGACCGCGCGAACTTTCGGAACGCCAAGTTGAACGGAACGGTGTTCGTCACGGTGTCCGCCAAGGATGCAAGCTTCGACGATGCCGACTGCACCAACCTGCGCGTCGTGCATGCCTCGTCGTTCACGCGAGCCAGCTTTTTGCGCTGCAGGCTCGAGAAGGCAAACCTGCGTTCGACCGCGCTTGCCGGTGCTCAATTTTCGGAAGCGAACCTCGCGGGAGCGGATCTCAGCGAATCGGACCTCGAGGGCGCGAACCTCTCACGCGTCTCCGCACCCCGAGCGGCGCTCATGAAGGCGAACCTGAAAGACGCGAACCTCTCGGGCGCAAACTTCGTCGAGGGACTGTTCATGAAGTCCGACCTGACGGGTGCGGATTTTCGCGGCTCGAATCTTTTTCGCTGCAATTTCGCTCGTATCAAGGGCTCGAAGAGCACGCGATTCGATGACGCCCACATGAACTTCATCGTCTTCGTGGAGCGTTGACGAGATGACCCGCGAGGAGTTGCTCGAGAGCGTTCGCAAAGGCCAGGTGCTTGAACGCGCCTGCCTCGATGGCGTGGACCTCGCCGGGGCCGAGTTGGGCGGGGGGATCTTCGAAGGCTGCACGTTCGTCGGCGCCAGGTTGCAGGGCGCGAGTTTTCGCGAGTCCATTTTGACGACCTGTGACTTTTCGGACGCGGTGCTCGAGGACGCGAGCCTCAGGCAAGCGACTTTCCACGGCTCGACGTTCACCCGCGCCAACTTCGATGGCGGGGATCTCACCGCCTCGAAGTTCTTGGCCTGTGATTTTTCAGCCGCCACGCTGCGACGAGCCACGCTGGTGGTCGCTCAGTTTCTCGAGGCTGACCTTACGAACGCGTCACTCGAAGGAGCGAACCTCGATCGCTTCGCTGTGCTTTCGCCCCGTTCCTGCAAGGCGCTCGACGTGCGCCGGGCGCGCTTGAAGCAGACCGTGATTCTTGCGGCGGACCTCACGAGTGCTCGGTTCGAGGGGGCGCGGTTCGAGCTGGCGGTGCTGAACGACTGCGACCTGTCCGGGCAGGACTTTCGCGGCATGTCCCTTACCTTGACCCAGTTCTCGAAGACCAAGCTTCTCGGCTGCAACTTCAGCGCGGCGGACGTCTCGCAGTGCAATTTTCATGAGGCCGATTTGAGCGATGCCACGTTCGAAGGAGCCACGGGAAAACACGTGATGTTCCTGGGCGCGAAGCTCCTGCGCACGTCCTTTGTCAAGGCCTCCTTGCAGGGCTCCGTGTTCAATGAATGCATCATGGCCGCTGGGAAGTGCAACGACGCGGAATTGCGCGAGTGCATGTTTCAGAAAGCCACGGTCACCGCATCGTCGTTCTCGGCGGCGGACTTGAGCTACGCGGACTTCTCACACGCGGATATTTCCGCGAGTGATTTTTCTGGTGCGACGCTCTTTCGGACGCGTTTTCATCGTAGCATCGAGAAAGATACGGTCTTCACTCACCGGCTGCTCGCGCTCGGTGAGGATGCGGCACTCGCCGAAGCGGAAGACTTCGTGCCGAAGGCGTGACGCATGCGAGACGACTCCACCTGTGCTTTCGTTCTGTTTACCCTGCGTTCCGTTTCCCTCTGTGTTCTGTTTGCCATTCGTTCCGTTTGCTCTGAGACGAGCCCTCCCGTGGAAAGAGAAAGACCATGACCCAATACGCAAGCGAGCTTTCCTCTGACGTGACTCAAGAGCCAGGCCTGGTGGTCCGTGAGGACGCCGGAGCCTTCGTCGTTCGGACGGCCTCGGGGGACTATCGCGCCAGGCGCGCGACGAGCTGCCTCGTGGCGCCTGTCGTCGACGACCTCGTCCTGGTCGCAACGACCGCGCGGGGTGTTTGCTACGTGCTCGCCATCCTCGAGCGCGCACCTGGCGCCCGCACGACGCTCGTGGCCGAGGGCGATCTCGAGCTCTCGGCGGCGCACGGCCGAGTGTCGATTGCGGCGGCCGATGGGCTCTCGCTCGTTTCGAAAAAAGCCATCGAGCTTATCTCCGGGCAGTTTTCGTTGAAGGCTCTCGAGGGCAACGTCGTCATCGAACGGCTCGCGATTGCGGGGCGGCAACTCGGCGTCGAGGTGGCACGGATAAAGGCGTTCGCGACCACGTTCGAGTCGGTGATGGAGCGGGTCAGCCAGCGGGTCAAGCGCTCCTACCGAATGGTCGAGGAGTCCGACCACGTGCGGGCGGAGCGCATCGATTACAGCGCCAAACGCACGCTGAACTTGCACGGAGAGAATGCGGTGGTCACCGCCGAGCACGTCGTCAAGATCGACGGCGAGCAGATCCTGGTTGGTTGAGGAGAAGCCATGTTTGCCAATGCACAAGGCCCATTACCCGGACTCGATTTCGCGTTCCCGGACGTCTGCTTGACGCCGATGCCCGCGCCCGTGCCGGTGCCCTATCCGAACTTTGCGCTCGGGCCCGCCGCCGTCGGTTTTTACCCGAAGGTCCTCTGGATGTGCACGCCCGCGCACAACCTCGGAACGATGATCCCACTCACACTCGGTGACCAGCCAGGCGTCGCGACCGGCGTTGCCTCGGGTACGGTGATGGGACCGTCACGCCATCTGACCGCCGCCTTCACGGTCCTCGTGGGTGGTTTGCCAGCGACGAGGCTCACCAGCATTTCGCTTCAAAATTCGACGAATATGGTCGGTGCGCGAATCGTGCCGAGCCAGTTCAAGGTGTTGCTGCTCGCGCCTTGAAAGCCGTGGTGGCGGGGCGCTTGGGTTCGTCCGGCTCCTCGGGGACCTGCGCCTTTAGGGTCGAGCAGCGGACGAATATCCTCAGTATGGATCGTCCGACTTCGGGGCCGCTGGTGTAGGCACCACCGGCTTCGGTGGCACTGTTGGAGGCACCACCACGGCCTTCGGCATTGGACCGGGGACGGGCGTCACCGTCGGCAGGGGCTTGTTAAATCCGGTCAGCGGAGCCGCGCTCGCGGTGGGGACCGCGCTCGCGCTAGGGGCCGCGCTCGCGCTAGGGGCCGCGCTCGCGCTAGGGGCCGCGCTCGCCTCAATCGTGGGGACCGCGCTCGCGCTAGGGGCCGCGCTCGCTTCAATCGTGGGGACCGCGCTCGCTTCAATCGTGGGGACCGCGCTCGCACTCGGGGCCGCGCTCGGCTTGACCGAAACACTCGAGACCGCGCGCGGGCCCGGC
>CANMZR010000195.1 GCA_947502375.1 Polyangiaceae bacterium | reverse complement strand
CCATGCGGGGAGCTTGTCTTGGCGGCGGGTGCGGCGGCGCACTTTTGCGCATCGACGGCCATCATCGGTGTCTTTCGAAAAAAGGCGAGACACTCTTCCTTCAACACCCAAGTGTAATCGGAACACGGGATTTTTTTGGGGTCGTCGCCCTTCTTGTCTGCCAGGAGCCCGGAGGCGCACTGCTGGCAACACTCCCGGCGAACCTCCTCGTCGTTCTTGATGATCGGCTTCGTGCCTTTTTCTGGCGCCGCGGCCATGTCCGAGCTGCCGCCATCGCTAAATTCCTCGGCGCTGGGTGCATGGGCCTGCTGAACCTTGGTGGCGCAGCCGACGAGGCTCACGGCGACGACGAAACTTGCAACGACGTTCATGGTGTCTAGCGCTATCGCGCCACCCACGCGGACGCAAGAATCGACTATGCTCCCTCCCCTCGTATGCACGATCGATTCCTGCGCGCCTGTCGCCGCGAACCCGTTGACGTCACCCCCGTTTGGTTCATGCGCCAAGCCGGACGCTACATGGCAGAGTATCGCGCGCTGCGAGCGAAGCGCACGATGCTCGAGATTTGCAAGACGCCCGAGCTTGCGCTGGAGGTGACGTTGCAGCCGCTTCGGCTCGGGATGGATGCGGCGATTTTGTTCGCCGACATTCTCTTGCCGCTCGAGCCGATGGGGGCCTCGTTCGAGTTTGCGAAGGGGGAAGGACCGGTGATTCACGAACCCATTCGCACCCGCGCGGACGTCGACCGGTTGCGGGTATGCGATCCCGAAGAGGGGCTGGGTTACGTCCTTGACGCGCTCCGTCTGATTCGTCGGGAGCTCGATGGAAAGACGCCGGTCATCGGCTTTGCGGGCGCGCCGTTCACCATCGCCAGTTACATGATCGAAGGAGGCAAATCCTCTTCGTACCAGCTCACGAAAAAGATGATGTGGTCCGAGCCCGAACTCTGGGGCGATCTGATGCGAAAAGTGAGCGAGGTCGTCCGCCTTTTCCTGCGTGCTCAGGTGAAGGCCGGGGCGCAAGCGGTGCAGCTTTTTGACTCGTGGGTTGGGTCCCTCTCCGTCGAGGACTATTGTGCCCACGTCCAACCGCACGTGCGACACATCCTCGCCGATGCGATGACCCTCGGCGTACCGGTCATTCACTTCGGCACGGGCACCTCGACCTTGCTCGAGGCGCAGCGTGACGCGGGGGGCACGGTGATTGGGGTGGACTGGCGAATTCCTCTCGACCTTGCATGGTCCCGCATCGGCTTCGACAAGGCCGTGCAAGGGAACCTCGATCCCCTGCTGCTCCTCGCTCCCCCCGAGTTGGCGGTCGAGCGGACCCGCGCCGTTTTGCGCGCGGCGGCGGGGCGTCCGGGGCATATTTTCAACCTTGGCCACGGCATCGTCCCCGAGACGCCGGTGGACACGGTCAGGGCCGTCATCGACGCGGTTCACGAAGGAATTTGACCTCGAGCCTGGTGGCCCCGGTCGCTGCGGGTGGGGAGTTCACTTCTGAACGGTGCTCGTTCGAAAGTGGAATCAAAACAGCGGTTGGACGATCGTGAACTGAGCGTTTTCGCAGCGTGTGTGCGTGGCACAGGTCGTGCTTAGCAGGATGGTGCGGCGATTCGGCGGAGACCTGCCCCCCCAGGTCCATCGAGTCGCTGTTTTTTTGTGTTCGCTCCCCGGCGCGCGCGCGGCGGGATGGGTGCGGGCGTCGCGTTTCGACGTCTTTGCGCCAAAATTTCGGCGCCGTTGCCATAGGGGGGGTAGGCTTTGCCTTATGATGCTTCAACGAATCCTCTTTGTGGCGCCCGTGGCGGTTTCCGCGGTGGTTTGGTCGTACGGCTGTTCCTCGGGCGAGACGGGCCCGAGCGGCGCAGGCGGGGCCTCGACGAGCACCTCGAGCACCACGGCAACGAGCACGGGAACGAGCACGGAAACGATGGCGACGGTGAGCAGCGCGTCTTCTGGAAAGCTGCCTCTCGTCTGCAATGAAACGTACACGACCGTACCCAAAGGCGATTGTGACCTGCTCCAGCAGGATTGCCCCGTCGGTAAGGTGTGCGGGGTCGTTCCAGAAGGCGACAGTCTGGTTTCCAATTGCATCGAAGACCTTGGCGGCTTGACGGAAATAGCCGGCGCTTGCGCATCGAACTCCGAGTGCAAAGGAGGCATGCAATGCGTCAACAAGGTGTGCTCCCCGGTCTGTTGCCCTGGGAGCAATGAGCCATGCGCTGGCGGCGCCTGTGACGTTTCTCTGACGTACGAAAACAAGCCAGGAACGTATTCGTTTGCTTGTAGCTACGCGGCCAGTTGTGAGCTTTTCGCTGGGACATGCAAGGACGGCGCCGAGTGTCACTTGAGTGATGCGAGCGCCTGCCTCGCGGTGTGCGATGAGCCCGCCTCGTCGCATGTCGCGGAAGGCCAAGCGTGCATCTATCGCAACGACTGCGGGGAAGCGCAGTTGTGCAACAAGAACCCCCCGGACAAGGGTACGTGCCGCAACTTTTGCGACCTGATGAAGCTCAGCGCCGAGCCTGGAAAAGGCGGCTGTCTACCCATCCATACCTGCACGACCGTCAGCGGAACGGGGTGCGAGAACCTCGGCCTCTGTCTGCCCAAGTGACCTCGGCGCGGACTTGCGTGGCCCACGTTTGTTGCGAGGGCGCGCCCATTCGCCGCCCCCTCGTTGGCGAGGGTGTCGAAATACCGTCGATTTCGACGGATATTGACTCGGCCACCTGCTGTTACTCACCCCTCGATTCGAACGAATCCAGGGTCTAGCGAGCCTTTCAGCGCGCGGTCAGTTCGAGCACCCGTCCGAACGGCGGAAGCACCGTCGTCTTTATCGGCACCACCCAGAGGACATCGAGGCTCCGAACGTGTTCGGGGTCGGGAAAGCGCCCGTCGAGGTCGGTCAGATAGACGACCGTGAACCGTTCGCCTTGGCGCTGTCCGGCGTCGCTCAGCATCCTGAGCGCGGGACCGAAGTCGGTTCCGCCCCGGCCGCAAATCTCGATTTCACGGAACAAGAGCTCGGCTGCAAACACGAGCTCATCCCGCGTGACGCTCGCATCCGCCTGCACGAGCCGCAGCTCCTCCAAGCCCTCGGCCGTGGCCGTCGCGACGACGGCCCCAAAGAACCGCGCCAAGGTGCCTGCCATGAGCGAGGCGGACGTGTCGATGACGGCGACGAGGCGGCCGCCCGCTTCGATACGCCGGCCCGGCATGGTGACCTGCTCGGGCCACGCGCCTTCGTGTTCGGCAAGCGCACTCATGCGGCGGGATGGCCGCAAGTAGCTGCGTGCGCTGCGCTGCAAAAGATGAACCGACTGTTGCAAGACGGCGGACCAATCAGCGGGAGGCTCGATCGTTGCGCACAAAAGCTCATCGATCCAGCCAGGGACGTCTCCGAAGGTGGGTCCCCCGGCGGATACTTCCGCCTCGTACGCGGCCGCAAGACGCAGCTTCCATTGCAGTGCGTTCGCATTCGCCTCGAGATTGCTCACGCGCGGCGGGTCGTTTCCGTTGGCTCGGTCCACGTTGGGTGCGGGCGCCGTTCCCCGCTCCTCGGGCTCAGGGTCAGCGTCGCGCTCGCTATCGTGAATGAAAGGCGAGGGAGACGCCGTCAACTCGCTATCGGGATCGCAGAGGTCGCACCAGAGCGGCTCCGGCGCGACGTTGGGAACGAGCTGGTTGTAATAGGCCTCCGCGCTCGCACCCGAGGGCAATCGCGGCGTGTCGGACGCAAAGGCGGGTGCGGGAGCGCGTCCGACACCGAGCTCGGCGGCTTCAAGGAGCGGGGCAATCGCAAGGTCGCAAGCGACGTTCCAGCGCCGCGCCTCGCGCTCTCTACGCCGCTGAAAGGACCCTAACGCAGCGTGCATCGATAGATGCGCGAGGCGTGCGCAAAGAGCAGGAAAGCGCGCACCGAGTACGGCGATCGGGTTGAAGCGAAGTCGATCGTCAGGCTCGAGTCGATAGCCCGGAATGTCGAGCGTGGCTTCGAGTCGGAAGCTGCGGGCGAGGATCCCAAAAAACGGTTTGTGCTTCATGAGCCAGACGCGCGCCGCGGCGAGCTTGTCCCGCGCTTGACGTGTTGCAAGCGCCGGGTCGGCATAGAGTCGGCGCAGTTCCGAGTCGGTGAGGTGCTCCACGAAAGGTGCGTTCCTAACTGTTGCGACTGAAGCGCCCGAGCCGCACGACGTCGACGAGCAAGCGCGAGCCTTCGGCACGAAGGTGCCCGAGAAACGCTTCGAGCGCCGGGGTCTCGTCGGTTTTTTTCAGCGCGCCATCGACGGTCCAGACCGCGATTTCCATGGACCGAGACGCGAGTGCGATGAGGGCTTTGGCGGCGATGAGGCCGTCTTCTTCGCGGCTCTTGCCGAGCGCGGATAGGCAGCTCGCGCCGAGAAAATACAAGAGATCCGGATCGTCCGGCACGAGCGCGCGACCCTCGGCGAGGTCTGCAAGGCTCGGAGCGAGGACGGCGCGGCGAGCGAAGCCGCTGAACTCGGCGCCAGCCCGATCGCCCACGCTTCCGGCGGCGAGAGCGGGCCACAGGGCTTCCGGGACCGAATAAAGGGAGTCGGAGAGGAGATGCCATGCTCGTGGCGTCGGATAGGCTGGAGTCGTGTCGCTCGGCGGTGGCTCGTGGAGCCGGTCAGGGCGAGCTCGAACGAAGCCGAGGACGAGCGGGTGGATGCAGTTGGCGGCTCCCCATGAGAGCCAAGCTTCCGCGTTCGGTTCGAGTGCCACGTGCAGCATCCGATTCGATAATGCGGTGGCCATCGGGCGGACGAGCGCGCGGTCTTCGATCCGGTTCCCCGCGCCGACCACGCGTGAGCCTTCGGGGAGTTCGTAGTCTCCGAGGCGGCGGTCCAGAATCAATGAGTAAAACGCCTTTTGGACGTCCGGAACCGCGCTGTTCAGCTCGTCGATGAACAGCAGAAAGGCCTCCTCTCGAAGAATCGCGCGCGGCGGACAAAACTCGGTGACGTGACGTTCCGCTCCCGCCACGAGCGAGCGGACGATCCGAGGGACTCCGATCAAATCTTCAGGCGCGAGTTGCGTGCCAAGAAGCGTGACGCAAGGCAGCCCAAGCTGCACGGCCGCGCTGCGAACGAGCGCGCTCTTGCCAATTCCGGGGGGCCCCCACAGAAAGGCTGTTCGGGTCGCGGGCAAGGCGACCAGCAACTCGACGATCTCGGGCGGGCTGAGCGCCAACATTGGAGGTATATAGCAAGGGTTCGCCCTTGCAGTACGCTCGGAACGCATGCTCGACCCGGATCTGCTCGATCGTCTCGCCGCGACGCCGGAAAAAAATGCGCCCGAGTTGAATGCCGCGCTGGCGACGGAGGGCTCCGTAAGCGTGCTCTTGGCGCTGGTTCGTTCTCCCGCGGTCGGCCCACAGGCGCTTGGCATCGTCGCGGCGCGGCTCGCCGTGGAGGCCCCTTGGATCGAGGCATCGTACCGCACCGCCCACGGCGTTCACGAGGACGAGCCGTGTTCCGTCGTCGATGACCTCGAGCGGGCCTTGGTGGCGCACCCTGATACGCCTTTTGATGCGCGCGATGCCTTGCTAACCCAGCATTTTTCCGAGCCTTTCTTCGTGTTAGCGGCGGCGTCTCACCCCACGCCGACGATGACGGCCCTTGAGCGTGCCGCGGCCTGGCCGGCGCGCTCGCCCGTGCTCGACCGGCTCTGGGTGGCGCTCTTGCCACCGCAGGCTTTTGGCCCTCTCGTCGTCGAGGAGTGGGCTCAGGATGACGACCCGTTGCGACGAGAAGTCGTGGCGCGACACGCCCGTGAGCCCGCTGTTTTGGAGCGGCTCTCGCGCGATCCCGCGCGGAACGTGCGTCGCGCGGTGGCCTCGAATCCTGCGGCCTTGCGTGAGCGGGAGCGGCTCCGGATCGACGACCCCGCGGTCGAGGTGCGAGCCCGCGCGAGCGGTGCCCTCGGCGAGCATGCGGGTCGCGTCACGGTGGACTCCGCGCGGTTCGCAGCGGCGCTTCGCGCGATGCAAGATGGCGGAGCGTTGACGGCCGACGTGGCGGGCGCGCTCGGCACCGCCGGGGTCGCACTCGATGAAGAAGGTGCCATGTGGGCGGCTCGCCTTTTGCCAAGGGAACGCGTCGTCGGACTCGTTGAAGCGTGTGCGGACCGCGAAGTGCCAGCCGTGCTCGGGCTCGCGGTCGGCATCGGGTTGCGCGACCCGAGTGACGAGCGCCTCGGGGGGGAAGAAGATTACCGAGAGCTTGTGGTCGAGGTTGCCAAGGCGCTGTCTCCGCGTCACGAGCGCTACGGCGTGCTCACTGGAAAGGCGCGCCTCGCGGCCTGGATTGCGGATGCCTTGATGGTGACCACGAGCGTGAGCGCGCTCGAGTTGCTAGCCGGACTTGGAGTGGGACCGATCGCCGCCGAGCCCCTCGTACTTGGTCGCGTGCTGCGAGCTCCCGCGCGCCTCGCCCAACTCTGCGAGCTCGCCGCTGCGCATGAGCTCGTGACTCCGGCCTTGCTCGAGCTCGCCTGGGCTGAGCCCTCGATTTCGGATGAGCTCGTCCTCGAACTCGCGAAGAAGGTTTCGCGTGGACGAGCCCGCGGACGCGAACTCTCCGAAGATGAGCTGGACCTGGACCCGCTCCGGCGCAGCCTTCCCAAGCTCGAACAGGTGGTGGTTCTGGCCAGTCGCGCGGTGACGTTCTCGCCTCGCACGGCGCTGGCGGTGGTTGCCCTCGATTCCCGGCGCGTTCGGTACGTGCTCACGGCGATGCCGGCTTGGCGAGGTCGCCTGTCGGGCGTGATGCTCGGACGAGTCTTCAAACAAAACGCAGGTGCGCTTGCCGCGGGCCCCGCCGAGGCGCGCTACCGAGGCGAGCAGATGCGTGGCTGGACGGAGCGCGTGCTCACGGACATCGAGCTTGCGATTGCCCTTGCGATTGGTCATATCACGGTGGAAGCGCTCGTCGAGCGCGTGTCGGTCGGTCGCCATCGGCTCGAAGACGGCGTGGCGCTGGCGGCCGCGGCCGATGCGCGGGCGGCGGTCGCAGGTTTGGAGGCGATAAAGCCGCTGCTTGGCTGGTCCACCAAGCATCGCAACGAAGTCGACGGGGCGCTTTCCGTTTGGCTTCTTCTCGAGCAACACGAGCGCACCCGACCGGCCAGTATGATAGCGTCGGCAGTGGATTCGCTTGCGGCGCGCGGGGTGTCCAGTTCCGTCATCGAGGCGCTAAGTTGGCTTGAACGGCGAACCCCTGGGCGCGTGCAAACGATCGTCCCTCAGACCGCGCGAGGGAAGGCCGTGCTGGCGAGCGGCTTGGCTCGAGCTTACCGCGCCGTCGGTGGCCTTCGTGACGAGCGCGGGTGAACGTGGTTCACGGGTTGCCGTCGTAACAGACGCCGTACTCGGTGGCGCCGACGTACACGGGAGGATTCAGCGTGTTGCAAAAGTCGATGCCGCCGCAGTCGAGATTGGTCTTGCACCACTTCAAGCAATAAACGGTCATGAAGGGCGTGTTCACGCATTCGTACGCAGCGCTGCAGTCGGCGCTGGTGCTGCAAAATCCGTATTGCATGCTTACGCCGACCGGTCCTGTGCACGTTGGGACGCCATTTTTTCCAGGCTGACAGTGCTTTCCGCTGCCGCAGCCTGGCCCAGGAACCATTGGGTCACAGTTGCCATTGCCGCCTCCCGAGGACGACGACGACGCGGCGCTGGCGCTGGAGTTGGAACTGGCGCTGGAGTTGGAACTGGCGCTGGAGTTGGAACTGGCGCTGGAGTTGGAACTGGCGCTGGAGTTGGAGACGCCAACGCTCGTAGACGCGGAGGGTCCCCCGGTGGTGCCGGAGGTGCACTGGCCGCCGCTGCATTCAAATCCGTCTGGACAGAGGATCTCGCAGCCACCGCAGTGGCTTCGATCGGTTGCGGTGTCGACGCACGCTCCGCCGCACTCGACGCTCTCAGCGTTGCAGTTTTGGCCGCCCGCCGTGCTCCCGCCGACCCCGCCGGTGCCGTAGGGGCGTGTGCCATCGCCAGCGTGTGCGCACGCAGGGAGCGACATCGCCAACAAGATGAACTTCCACATCGATTCACAAAGCCTAACGGACGGATTTGGATAAGTCGCTCATAAAAATCATCACCGCCCAGCGATTCGAACGCTGGGCCGGTCGCATCCGAACGTGTCGGCGCGCTCTCGTCGGACGCCCTCAATGGTCGGAGGCGACCACTTCGCTTGCAAGTGAACCCGTCTCACGCCAAACATGCCTTCTGAATCCGATCTGGAGCCACCGTGTTGAATCGCCGAACGATCTTGATGGTGCTGACGAGCCTTTTTGCAGCGGGCTCCATTCTCTGGATGCAGCGAAAATTCGAGGCCGGTGACGAGCGCAACGCCCTCACGCTCGTCCAGGAATACCGCCCTGCCAAGGTCACCGTTCCCGAGCTCCTTAGCGCCAAGTACCCGGGTCGCCCGGTGGCATGGAGCACCGCCACCGAGTCGGCGTGTTTCCAGCACGTGCGCGTTCACGCCGTCGTAGAAGAAGCTGGAAAGCCGCCGGAGGTCTTTGCGTTTACGGTCGATATCAATGGCCCCGCCATCCATCCCGCAAACGAAAACGGCCGGGCCCTGCTTGCCAGCCTCGAGACCTCGCCTGCGCTTGCGGCTGGAACCTTGGCAGCGAGTACG
>CANMZR010000194.1 GCA_947502375.1 Polyangiaceae bacterium | reverse complement strand
GCGACCCAGGCGAGTCTCGACACGTCATGAATGTCGCGCGGAAAGTCCGGTACCTGAACGACCGCGGCCGTCGCCCCGGCTGCTGTTTGCAGCTTGGCCACCTCGGCTCGGTCGAGCACCGCGAGGCGCTGTTCTTCGGCCGCGGCTTTGGCGATGCGGGCGGCAGCACCCTCCCCAAGGGAGAGGCCGTGGTTGACCAATGCGTCCGCGATCGTCGCTTCGTCTGCGAGCGCCAGCGCGAAAGGATGAACACGATTCACCACGTAGGCAGCCGGCTGCATCCCTTGGGCGACGAGTCGCTCCGCGAAAAAAGCTACCTCACGCAGTGACATCGGGTCGGGCGTCGTCACGAGCACGTACGCTACATCCGGGCCCCTTAGCGCGGTTGACACCCGCTCGGCCCGCTGTTTCCAGCCGCCGAAGAGATCATTGATCTCACCCATAAACATTGCGACCTGCTCGAGAAACCCCGCCCCGGTGATACGGCCTATTCCTCGCAGGACAGTCGCGGCCGTGCGCTTCAAGATGTTCAACGAGAAGTGGCCGGAATGTTGAAACGCATCGAGGAACCAGCGCACCGCAGGACTGTCGAGGGCACCGACGAGCCGCTCCGGGGCATCGAGAAAATCGAGCGCGTGGGAGGTCGGCGGCGTATCGAGCAAAATGATGTCGTAGTTCGGATCGTCTTTCACGGCGTAGAGCTTCTCCATCGCCATGTATTCCTGCGTCCCGGCGAGCTTCGTCGAGATGTATTTGTAGAGGACGTTGCCGAGGATGCGGTCGCGCTTCTCGGCCGTTTCCGCGAGTGATGCAACGAGCGAATCGAACGTCGTCTTCGTGTCGAGCATCATCATCGTCAAGCTGCCCGAAACCTCGAAGCCCGCGCGCTCGAAGACCTCGGGCAGAACGCGCTGGGGCTCGGAGCTGACACTCTCGAGTCCGAGGCTCTCAGCCAAACGCCTCGCGGGATCGATCGTGAGGCAAAGCACACGCTTTCCTCGCCGTGCCGCCGCCAGACCGAGAGCGGCGCAGGTCGTGGTTTTCCCGACCCCTCCGCAGCCCGCGAACAAAATCACGCGTCGCGTTTCAACCAGGGACGACAGCTCATCGGCCACGCCAAGCCTTTAGCACACGCTTACGGGAGATCGGAGCGCTATGATGGCCTCCGTGAGCGGGTACATCGACCTGCACAGCCACTGGCTCCCTGGAATCGACGACGGTGCTCCGAACGTCGCCGAAGGCGTGGCCATGCTCAAAGCCCTTGGCGAAATTGGCTTTGCCAAAGTCGTGGCGACGCCCCACATGCGCACCGGTATGTTTGACAACGAGCGCGGTCAACTCGAGCGCGCCTTCGCGGCCATGCGGGTCGAGCTTCTCAGGCACCCGGGCTTGCCGGAGGTTTCGTTGGCGAGCGAGCATCACCTCGATGATCTGGTCTTTGATCAGCTTGTGAAGGGTCAAGGGCTACCGTACGAGCCCGCGCGTACGGCGGCCTTGATCGAGCTGCCGACCGACTACTTTCCGTTGCGGTACCGTGAGCGGCTGTTCGAGCTGCGCGTGAAGCGCCTGCGTCCCGTGCTCGCACATCCCGAGCGTTACCGGCCCGTTTGGAAGGATCCCGAACTCGTCGAGCCGCTGCTCGATGGAGGGACGATCCTCCTGCTCGACGTGTGCGCGCTCACGGGCAAGTACGGTCGAGCTCCGAAGAAGGCTGCCTTAACGATGCTCGAGGCCGGGTATTATTACGCGGCCTGCAGCGATGCGCATCGAGCGAATGACGTCGCCGAAGTCGGGCGAGCCGTCCAAGAACTCTACCGGGTGATGGGCCAGGAGGAGGCGGACTTTCTGCTCATCGAGGGACCGCGGAACATCCTCGAAGGTCGCGTGAGTGACTGAAGCTCGGGGCTGCGAGTCGATAAGTTGGCCATGGTGCAACCCCGACGGTAGCTGAGAGGCCATGCGTCCGAGGTTTGCTTTGCTCGCCGGTTTCGTGGCAGTCACGTTCGCCTTACCGGCCACGTCCTTCGCGAGAGCGCAGCTCGATTCGCCGTACAATTACCGACAGACCTTCGGCTCGGCGCTCCGCCTAGTGAAGGTTGACCTCGCCTGCCAGGTGACCGAGGTCAACGCTGAATTTGGTTACGTCCTCTTCGAGTATGTGAGCGCCGACAGCGGTGCGCGGAAGAATCGCGCAGCGCTCCAGCTCGTTGAATCCGAAGCGGGGGGCACCGTTCAAGTGGCGATTCAGGTGCCGCAGATGCCTTCGTTTCACGAAGACCTGCTCCTCGACAAGTTGAAGCAGAAGCTTCTCGAAGAGCACGGCGCACCGCCCGAGCGCGGTAAAAAGAAGGATCCCGAAGAGGGAAAGAAGAAGGACGAGAACGAAAAGGACCCGCGCAGCGACGAGGAGGCGCCTCGGGTTCGTCGCTCCGACAACGTCGTCATCCTCGAGCCGTCACGCGACTCCTTGAAGAAAAAGTAGCGCCCTCCAGCACCTGCTCGTCGCGGTCTTTCAAGGCTCCCTCAACACCGCCGCGCGCACTCGACGGAGCCGCTCTGAAAGCTTCAGCCGTCTTGGCGCTTCACGTATTCGAAGTCGAGCGGGCGTCCCTTGATGCCGCGGGCGGGCGGGGCAATCCAGTGCGCCATCTGCCCTGGCTCGTAGATGGGCCGCTGCATCAAGCCGCTGACGAAAACTTCGTCGCCCTCCGTTGGGAGCCAGCCGTCTTTTTTTGCGTCCCACTCTGCGCTCGAGAGAATGGTGCCGTCGGGATCGAAGTGAAGCCCAGCATAAATGCCGCTCGCTCGGTGAAACCGCTTACTGGGTAGCGTGAAACGAAATGGCACACCGGCGCCTTCGAGCTGCCGATTCCATTTGTCCATGCCGCGCTGCGAATCTTCGACATACTCGCCGCGAAGCACCTCGTTCATGGCGTTACGGAGCGCGACTTCTTGGGGCTCACAGCCGGTCTTATCGGCGTTGGGAACATCGAGGAGCATCGTGCTCTCGAGCGCGAGATGGTCCGCGTAACGGTCTTCTTTGGCCCGCGCTTTGAGGCCCGAGGCAAAGTAGCTGGCGGCGTTCGAAGAGATCTCGCTTCCGAAGAGGTCAAGGGACACCGAGTACCAAAGGTTCACGTATTTCTGCATCGTGCCGAGGTCGATGCCGCCCTCGGCGCGCGCGTCACCGTTGGCGTTTTGCTTCATGAGTTCAATGGTTCGTTCGACGATGCGGCCGATGCCCGTCTCGCCCACGAACATGTGATGCGCCTCCTCGGTGAGCATGAAGCGCGTCGTGCGGGCGAGTGCATCGAAGCCACTCTCGGCAAGCGCGAGTAGCTGGTATTTCCCATCCCGATCGGTGAAGTAGGTGAACATGAAGAACGAGAGCCAGTGACGGCAAGGCTCGTTGAATGCGCCAAGAATTCGAGGCTTGTCCTCGTTGCCGCTGCGACGCTCGAGGAGCGCCTCGGCCTCTTCGCGGCCATCGCGACCGAAATAGCTCTGGAGCAAGTACACCATCGCCCAGAGGTGGCGGCCTTCTTCGACGTTCACTTGAAACAGGTTCCGCAGATCGTAAAGGCTCGGGCACGTCAGTCCGAGGAGGCGCTGTTGCTCGACGCTTGCGGGCTCGGTGTCGCCTTGCGTCACGATGAGGCGGCGAAGGGCGTTGCGATGCTCACCTGGCACGGAGTCCCAGACGGGTTTTCCGTAGTTGTCTCCGAAGCCAATCGTTCGATCCTTGGTCGGCTCGGCCAAAAAGATCCCCCAGCGGTAGTCGGGCATCTTCACGTAGTCAAAATGCGCCCAGCCATCCGCTTCGACGCTGATGGCCGTGCGCAGATAGATCTGATCCTCCTGAAACCCTTCGGGCCCCATCTCTTTCCACCAATCGATGAAGCGCGGCTGCCACTCCTCGAGGGCTCGCTGAAGTTTGCGGTCTCCTCCCAGGTCGACGTTGTTCGGGATCCTCTCGGAGCTGATGTGGCTCATCGTTCTTCTCTCCCTGTCCGTAATGTGCGGGTTCTTGCTCGGGTGGTGGTCAGGTGCGGCGCCAGTCGAACTCGGGTCGCTCGGGGCGGCCGTACATCGTCAGGGCTCCGCGCTCGCCGACGGCGTTTGGGCGCTGGAAGATCCAGTTCTGCCAAGCCGAAAGGCGCGCAAAAATTTTGGTCTCCATCGTCTCGGGACCAGCGAAGCGAAGGTTCGCCTCCATGCCCGTCAGCGCGTCGGGGGAGAGGCTCGCACGCTCCTCGATAGCGATGCGGACATCGTCCTCCCAGTCGATGTCATCGGGTGCGAAGGTGACGAGACCGAGCCGTAAGGCCTCCTCGTGGTCGAGGAGGTCTTCGCACGCTCGTAGTGCGTCGACGTGTGCCGGCTTCGCGAGAAAGCGCGTCTGGAGCCGCGTGAGGCCATTCGACATTGGAAAGGAACCGAAGTTGACCGCCGACAAGCCAAGCTTCGGGGCGTTCTCAGCGTCGCTTGCGAGCAGGTACGAGCGGTCGGCCGCGATCGAAATCTCGAACAGTGACCCGACGAAACAGGAGCCCGGCTCGATGGTCGCAAACAAGCTCCGAGCCGTGAGGTCCAGCCGGCGCAGGACGCGCGCCGTGTGGAACAGAATCTCACGTCCGAGCCAGTCTTTTTGCAGCTCGATGAGCGCCTCGTCGTGTTCCCGAACCTTGGCCGGATCGCCCGCGGTCTTGAGCACAATAAGGCCGACGGTGGGGTGGTTGAAGCGCAGGTCGAGCAAGGCGTCATCGAGCTCCCGAAAGGCGCGCAGATGCCAGGTGTCATTGCCTTGCGAGCGGAGCTCTTCGCTGCTCTTCGGTGCGGCACCGGTCGGGCCACGCACGAGGAGCGTCGCTAAGCGGTGAACCGTGTCGATGGTGAGTTCGACGTGGCGGTACAGGCTCACGAGCTTGCCGCCTTCGTCACGGCGTTCGGGTACGACCTGTGCGAGCTCGAAAGCCGGACCGCCCGTCTTGGGTGACGCGGCGGCGACGATTGCCGCTGCCCGCTTCTTCACCTCCGCTTCGAATTTGCTCTTCGGAAACACATCCTCGACGAGGCCCCAGTCTTTTGCTCGCTTGCCTCGTACGCCCTCGGCGAGCGTCGAGAACACGTCTGCGAGATCACGGCGAACCTTGCGCTTGTCGACAAGGCGGGTGAGACCGCCCGTGCCCGGGAGCACCGCGAGCAGGGGCGTTTCCGGAAAGGAGACGGCGCTCGAAGCGTCATCTTGCAGATAAATTTCTTCACACGCGAGCGCCAGCTCATAGCCGCCGCCGGATGCGACGCCGTTCAGCGCGGCCACGTAGGTCTGCCCGCTATGGCTGAAGGCATCCTCTAGGTAGAGGCGGGTTTCGTTCGTGAACTTGCAGAAGTTGACCTTGAAGGCGTGGGTCGAACTCCCCAGCATGTAGATGTTCGCGCCTGCGCAAAAGCAGTTGTCCGTCCCGCTCGAGACCACGATGGCGTGCACCTCGGGGTGCTCGAAGCGCAGGCGTTGCACCGCATCCGCAAGCTCGATGTCGACACCGAGGTCGTAGCTGTTCAGCTTCAAGACGTAGCCGTCTCGCAACGCGTGCTGGTCATCCACTGCCATCACCAGGCGCGCGACCGACCCGTCAAACGAGAGTTTCCAGTGGTGGTAGCGGCTCGGGTGGGTACCGAAACGAACGGGCTCTTGAGGCTGAGACGTCGCGCTTTCCATCGCCTTCATGAGTAGGGTAGTCCCCCTTCGGTAGCAAGCAGTATAATGCTTTAAAAGCATGTCAATGTGCAGTATACTGCATGACATGGGCTCGCTCCTTTCGCACCTCGGTGCCGAGATTCGCCGCCGCAGGGACGGGCGCGGTCTGACGCTGCGGGAACTGTCGGAGCGTTCGACCGTGAGCCCGCGCTTTTTGTCGTTGCTTGAAAAAGGGGAGGGAAATATCTCGGCCCTCCGGCTCGTGCAGGTGGCCGATGCGCTCGGCGCGCGCGTGTCCGAGCTCTTTCAGGCGAGTGAGCGCGAGTTGGAACTGGCAGCGCACACCCAGCTTCAAATGG
This sequence comes from Polyangiaceae bacterium, assembly GCA_947502375.1. GTDB lineage: Bacteria > Myxococcota_A > Polyangia > Polyangiales > Polyangiaceae > SYFR01. Next base: position 2,619 of record CANMZR010000194.1, on the reverse strand, counting down.
TCGCGCTTCTCGGCCTGCGGGGGGCGGGCAAATCCGCGGTCGGTCGGCGCGCTGCGGCGCAACTCGGGCTACCGTTCATCGAGCTGGATGCGGAGATCGTCGAGCGGGCTGGAATGTCCCTCGAAGCGATCTTCTCGCTTCATGGTCCCGAGTACTACCGTCGGCTCGAGGTCGCCGTCGTCGATGCGTTGCTCGACAACCCGCGCCCTGCGGTCATCGCCACGGGTGGGAGCATCGTCACGCACCATCACGCGTTTGAGCGCCTATGTACCGTGGCCGTGACCGTGTTTTTAAAGGCGACCGCGGAGGACCATTGGAACCGCGTCGTGGCGCAGGGCGACGTGCGACCGATGGCGAATCGAAAAAGCGCGATGCAGGAACTGAAGGCGATTCTGCGTGCCCGACGCGCTCTTTACGAGCGAGCGAACCATACGGTCAATACGAGTGTGCTCGGCCTCGAGCGCAGCGTGGCCAAGGTGGTGGGGCTCTCGAGACGCGAGCGGGCGGGCGCGTGATTCCGTCGCTGGTCGCGCAAAAGCGGGCTCACGCGGGTCGCCATTCGAAGTTTTTTTGAGAGGCTGTCCGAGCGGTTTCACGCGCTCCGGTTGGTGCCGCAGCCGCGCTCGAGCTACCCTTCGTGCTTCGTGTCGCAATCTCTTAAAATCGCCGCTTTTGTGTCGATCCTTGCGGTCGTGTTGGGCGGGCTCAATGTGCTGGTGCACCGCCGTGCGTCGGCGGCGTTCAGGCTCTCGAAGCGACAAAGGTACGCGCTCGGTTGGGGAATGGGTGTGTGCTTGATGGGGACGCTTGTCGGTCGTTCGCTGCCGAGCCCCGGCATGGCGCGGGTCGTGGCTGGCGGCGGCTCGGTCGTCGAGGTTGCGCTGCTCGTTCAGGGGATCCTGTTTCTCGGGGAGCGCCTGGTGGTGGCCGTGGCTCGCTTGCTGATGCGACGTGCCGTGCCCGCGGCTGCCGTGCCCGCCCTAGCCGTGCCCGCGGCAGCGGTGCCCGCGGAGCCGGCCCCACTCGCGGTCTCGCGGCGCGAATGGTTGTCGCGGGCGTCGGCGACGGCGGTCATCGCGTTCGGGGGCGGTAGTGCGGCGTACGGCGCCCTCTACGGTCGGCACGACTACGCCCTCGAGGAGGTGCCCATTCGGCTCGCTCGTCTGCCCCGAAGCCTCGACGGATTTACCATCGTCCAGCTTTCGGATCTTCACCTCGGACTGTTCGTCGGCGAGTGGGAATTGGACCGCGCGGTCGAACTCGTGAAGCGAGCGCGTCCCAATTTGATCGCGCTCACCGGTGATCTCTTGGACCACGACCTGGCCTATGCTGAAGACCTCGCGCGCTTCACGCGGCGGCTCACGGGCCTCGCCCCGGTGGTTGCGGTGCCTGGAAATCACGACCACTACGCCGGCGTCGATAGGGTGCTTGGTGCGGTGCGAAGTGGCGGCGGGACGGTCCTCCTCAACACGCACGTGCGCGTCGCAGAAAGCCAACTTGTCGTCGCGGGCGTCGATGATCTCTGGGGCCGCCGTCTCGGTCGCGGCCCGGACCTCGCCCGTGCGCTTATGGGAACCGACGACGACGCCCCCCGGCTCCTGCTCGCGCATCAACCCGTCTTTTTCGAGGGAGCGGCAGCCCATGTTGCCCTTCAGTTGAGCGGCCACACGCACGGCGGCCAGTTCAACCCTGGGCTCCGCCCTGCGGACCAGGTGCTTCCCAATGGGTGGGTCGCAGGTCGTTACGAGCTTGGGCAGGCTCAGCTCTACGTGAATCGCGGCTTCGGTACTGCGGGGCCACCGGTACGGCTTGGGTCCACTCCCGAAGTCACGCGCATCGTCCTGACCGTGTAGCGGTGAGCCCGTCGTGGTGGGCGGCGGCGCGTGCGGGTTGCATGAAACCGCGACAGGCGTAGTCTTGCGAAGTCGGTCTCGTTCACCATGAACTCGAAGCTCCTGCCTGCGCCGCTCTCACAAGTCTTCGAGGCCGTGTTGCCCCGGGACGCGCGCGTCGAGCGACGGAAGTTGTTTGGCAACCCGTGTGGCTTCGTGAATGGAAATCTGTTCACGGGAGTCCACGAGGAGCAGTGGATCGTGCGCCTTTCGGAGCCACAGCGGGAGCAACTTCTCGACATGGCAGGGGCAGCCATTTTCGAGCCGATGAAGGGGCGACCAATGGTCGAGTTCGTGCGCGTCCCAAGCACGATGTTGCAGAATCGGCGCCAATTGAAAGGCTGGGTCAAGCGAGCTTTCGACTACTGCTCGTCCTTGCCCTCGCAAGGCCCGAAACGTTCGCTGCGCTGAATCGCCCAAGCACGCGGAGCAAGAGTGCGGGAGCTGACGCCCTCTCCGGCAACGGGTCTAGAACGCCGCGTCCCAGTCTTCGCTCACATCCGCGGAGACGAAGAGCATGGCGTACTCGACGACCGCGCGGACGGGGGGTCGCTGCATGAATCGATCGCGGAGCTTCGGATCGCGAATGTAACCCGCGACCTTATCCACTTCGCTCAAAGCTCGCCGACAGATGTCGGTGATGAAGTTCGCGCCGGCGGCGCTCTGGTCGGACCCGCGGGCCTTGATCACCGCCTCGCAGCAGAGCGAACGAATCTCGATGCCGTAT
>CANMZR010000193.1 GCA_947502375.1 Polyangiaceae bacterium | reverse complement strand
TTCCGGCTTGACCACTCGTGCTCGTGGTGGACGTGTCCCCTGAAGAGGATGCGACGGTCGCCTCGTCAGTCGTCGCGGACGAGCAAGCCATCAGCAGGGGGATCGAAAAAAAAAGGCGACGCATCCGCGAAGGTCTAGCCTATTGCGGGCGGATGCGCTCCCGAAACTGAACGACGAGCCGCTCCCACTGCTCTTGCTCCGCCGGCTCCCGGTCGAAAAGCTCCGCGAAATGATCGTCGAGTTGACGGCGCATGCGGTCGTCGATCAGACCGTATTCTTGTTGGGTTTCGCGCGCGCGGGACGGAGCCGCCGAGCACGCGGCGCAGAGCGCAGCAAAACGCGAGGTGGTCCAAAGTGTCAGGTCGGGCGAAGACGGGATGGCGGGCCGGACCGGCGGTGGTAGCGGCGAGCGTGGGGGTGTCAAACCCTGCGGCCTCGGGCTCGGGCTCACGAAGCCCATCACGGGCGCCGCATTCGCTCCGAACGGGGTTGCAGGCGGTCTGACGGCACCCGACTCGGGTGCCGGCGGGTAGCCCGGATGGCCGGCGGGACGGGGCCCCGTCGCGTACGATTCCCCGTAAACGGCGAGTGGAGTTGGCGAAGGCGAGCCCGCGTTCGTTTGCCACGGCGCGCCTGCACCGATGGTCGGGACGTTGTCCGCGAGAAACGCTCGAAGTGGCGAGAGGGGGGGCGTCGGGGGTGTCGCTGAAAGCGACATCGGTGGCTCGGGCTCGATGATTGGCCTCAGCGCGGAGCCGGGTGGAGCCACCGGTACGAAGCGCGCGTGCTGCCGAGCCTGTTCGACTGCCGCCGCCGTTCCCGGCGCGGGATCGCCGAGGGTTGGCATCGCTGGCAACGTCCCGAGCCAAGCTGGCGCAGCCGGGCTGAGCGAACCCGGCAACGGCACCGCCGTCACCCGCTGCCGTAGTCCAACCCAAGCGTCGTGAATGCGCTGCCAGGCTGGGCCGCGGTCCGACTCGAGCGCCGTTACCAGTGCAACGAGCACTTCATAGGCCGACTCGAGGTCCTCCTGCGTCGGCTGAGTACGGAGGCCCATCCGGGTGGGAAAATGCACAAGCTCGCCGCGCGGCGTCTGCAGCAATTCGCGAATCAGTAAGGCCGCCCGTTCCGGAGTCGTCATGCGTGGATCGCCTGGGAGGGTAGCATGCTCGATGGGCCTTCGGAGCCTCTCGGTTCGAGCAGCGGTCCGCTAATGCTTGGCTTCGACGTCGGCGAGGGCCATTCGCGAGTCGTTGAAAAACGGACTCTGAGGGTAACGCCGAATGAAGCTTCGAAGGGCGGTTTTCGCATCGTTCCAGGCCTGAATGTCGATGAGGCATTGCGCCAACAAAAATGCTGCATCGTCGAGAACTTCGGGGTCCGCCGACGTCTCCGCCAACTTGACTAAAATGGGAATGGCTTCGCGCTGTCGATTGAGGCGTCGAAAGGCTTGCGCGAGATACAGTCTCCCGGACGCTGCGTGGGTTCCGGTGTCGTCTTGTTGCAGGGACTCTTCGAGCGCGCTGACGGCTTCCTGCCAGCGTCCTGCGTGCAGATGGTCGAGACCCACATGGTAGCCGGCCACCGCGAGCTGGCTCTTGCCGCGCTTCACTTCATCGCTGAAGTAAGCACGCTCGGCTCGCGTGAGCTTCTCCTTGCTCACCGCGTCGAAGGCCTGAATCAGCTCCTTGCGTTTTCCCGTCCGCACGAGCTCATAGAAACCTGCCGCGGCCGATTCGGCTTTGGAGCGCTCGTCCTCAAAGTGCTGTTGCGTCTCGAGTTGCTCGCGCAAATGTTTGATCTCCGACTGCGCGTGCGTGATCTCGCGTGCGACCGATTCGGTTCGAAAGTCCCAGGCAACTTTCACCACGGTAAGCACGACAATGACGAAAAGCAGGTTGGAGGCGGCGCTGTTCCAGAAGGACCGCCGCTCGAAAGTTTGTTGCCGTTTGCCGATGCTTTTCAGGTCGGCCGAAAGGCCATTCGTCAGATGATTCGTTTTGATGACCAGTCCGCGCGACTCGATGATTTCTCGCTTGATGTCGCGCAATTCGTCGTCAAGTTCTTCCACGTCCGTCAGCTTGCCATACAAATCGCCAGACAGTCGTGCTACATGCGCCCGCGCCATGGACACGACTGACATCCGCAAAAACCTCAAGATCATGGTCGACGGACAGCCCTTCATCGTCGTCGACTTTCAGCTCGTCAAACCTGGCAAGGGGCAGGCGTTCACGCGCTGCCGACTTCGCAATCTGGAAAGCGGGCATACCCTCGAGAAGACGTGGAAGAGCGGCGAAGGTCTCGAGGTCGCCGATGTCGAGATGCGTCAGATGACTTACATCTACCAAGATGGCGAAAACTTCGTGTTCATGGACCCTCTTTCGGGTGACCAGCAATACGTGCCGGCGCGCGTCATCGGTGAGCAAAGCCTGTTTTTGGCCGACGGCATGAGCGTGGAGCTGACGCTCTTGAAGGAGCGGCCCATCGCGGTGGATCTCCCGGCTCACGTCGAGCTGCAAATCACGTCGAGCGAGCCCGGTATCAAGGGGGACACCTCGGGTGGCGCGACCAAGCCGGCCACCCTGTCCACCGGAGCCGTGGTCCAGGTGCCGCTTTTCATCAATCAAGGCGAATGGATTCGTGTCGACACGCGCGATTCCAAGTACCTCGAACGCGTCAAGCGTTGACGCTTTACGTGCGGGTCGCGCTGTTTACTTACCCGTCGATTCGAACGAATCAAGGGGTGATTGCGCCCGAAGGACTACCGATGCTCCGGGCTTTGCGACCCCGGCGGAGGGCTTGTGCGCCCTTGAGTCCCGGTGCGTCTGTGGAAGGAACTCCATCGTCGTAGCCCCGCCCGGGCTCGAACCGGGACAACCCGCAAAGGTTCGTGGATTTTAAGTCCACTGCGTCTGCCATTCCGCCACGGGGCTGATGTTTGCTACCCTAACTCATCGGCGCCGCTTTGGGGGCTCCGTCGCCACGAGGAAAGGCGAGTTATCCATGACGCACGAGCTTTTCACTCACGACCCTGCGGAGTTCATTCCGCTGCCCCTACCAAACAGCGTTGACGTTTCCGATGTCGATGCGAAATACGCTGCCGTCTTCGCGGAAGTGATCTGGGGTGGTCTCATCACCGCCGCGCAGCGCCGTCACCTTGGCACCGCCGCGCAAGTTCTCGGACTCGGGAAGAAGCGCGTGCGCACGATCGAACAGGCCCTGTTGGCCGCGCACGAGGCGCGCCACCGTTTCGCGGTCGTCGAGCAACAGATCGAGGAGCAGGAGCGGGCCGAGACCCCTGTCGATCGGCGTTCACGCAAGAGCATCGCGCCACTCGTTGGTCACCTCGCCGCGACGTCGCGCGATAGTTACGACGAATTGCGGAATCTCGAGCTTGAGACTCGCGTTGAAGCGCTTGAATCCGATCACGCTCGTCTCGTCAGGGACGCCGAGCGCCTGGCGCAGGAAAACGACCGCCTTTCGAGCGTCGCCGAGGCGCTTCAGGGCGAGCTCGCGGCAGCGCGGGCTCAAGCCGCCTCGGTACCCCTCGGGGACCGGGAAAGCGTCACCTCGCCACGACCGCGTGCGAGCCGCTCTCGCTCAGACGCAGGCGCCACCGCCGACGCCCGACATCGCTCCCGACGTTCGATTCAGGCGCCACCTGGCAGTGCGACGCCACGGGCCGTTGCCCAGCTTCCGAGTGCTGCTGCGGCACCCCTCGCACTCACGGCCAGCCCCTCCATTCAGCGGTCCCTCGGGCCCCGGAATGACCCGGCGGAACTGCATCGATTGATGCTGCGCAGCCCTCGCGACGCGGACCTCTTGCGCGCGCTTTTTCGTGCACTGCAGCGCGCGGATGATCTCGATCGCCGATTCTGCATTGCCCAGGCGCTCGTGTACCTCGGCGAAGCCAACGACCAGGAGCGCGCCACCTACACAGCGCACACGAGCGGCAATCTCGCCCGTCCGACCCGCGCGGTCGAAGACTCCGAATGGTTGGACTTACTTCGGCACCCAGAGCAAGACCTGATCATCGGCGAAACGCTAGGAGAGATCGCGCCTGCCGTGCTCCTTGGGCACGTGACGGCGATCAGGGCCAGCTTGCCACCCGACGTGCTCAATCCTCGTCTCGAGGTGGATCCCCGGCAATCATCGGAGCCAGCCGTGCGGTCCCTCTCGTGGGCGGCGGCCATCCTCGGCATCCGCTTGCCATCCGTCTTCGTGTGCCGCGAACTCGATCGCACCGTCGACATTGTTCTCACCCCGAAGCCCGCGTCGCGCCTCGGCCTGCGCAGCCTCGTAGGTCGCTCGGCCTGCGAGCTCGCGTTCATCGCCGGGCGGCACCTCGCCTGGTATCGGAAAGAGCTCTTGCTCGCCCAGCCGGAACGCTCGGCCCGGCGTCTCGAGGACTGGATCGTCGCGGCGCTGCTGATAGGCCATGGAGACCTGCCACTTTCGCCCGAGAGCAAGGCGCGTGTGGAGCCGCTTGCGGTCACGATTCGACCGCTCTTGAATGGGCCCGCGCTCGCGCGCCTCGAGCTTCTCTTTACTCGTTTCGTCGAACGCGGAGGGCGGCTCAATCTCACGCGGTGGCTCGAGTCGGCGGAGCTGACGGCAGCCTCTGCGGGTCTGCTGCTCGCGAACGATTTCAGTGCGGCCGAAGCCGTTCTCCGGCTCGAGGGTGCCGAGGACGTCGAGCGCACGATGGGTGAGCTTGTGCTGTTTTTTACGTCGAGCCGCTGCAGCACTCTGCGACGACGGCTCGGCATCGCGGTGCATGCGTGAACTCAATGGAGGCTCGAGCGATGAAACGATGCGGTTCGAATCGGTGGCTTGGTTTGGCATGGCTTGTGGCTGTTGGGGCGCTCCCGGGCTGCACCAAGGAGTCGCCGACGCCGACCCATGATCCCGTGGCGAGCGCCTCGTCGGCATTGTCGGCATCGTCGGCATCGTCGGCATCGTCGGCATTGTCGGCATCGTCGGCATTGTCGGCATTGTCGGCATTGTCGGCATCGTCGGCATCGTCGGCTAGCGCGGAGGGAACCGCGACGGCCGCGCGCTCAGCCTCGAGCGATGGGCCTGCCGCGAGCGCACGCGTCGATGCCAGCGGTAACGGCCTGGGCGCCGCGGCGGCGCCATCGGGGAGCCCGTCCTCGAGCCTCACTGCGGCGGTCGCGACAACGACGGCTGAGGTGTCTTCTCCATCGGTCGAAGGTGTCAAGAAGACCGGCCCCCAGTACGCCGCGTACCTCTCCGGACCGAAGAAGGTCAAGGCCGGCAGTTCGGTCGGACTGAGCGCGGTCTTCACCGCCTCGGGCCCTTACCACTGCAATGAAAAATACCCGACCTCGTTCAAGCCGGACGCGGCCCCCGAGGGCGTCTCGTTTGCGTCTGACAAGTTTACGGGTGCTTCTTTCGCGGCCAAGCGCAGCCAGGTTCCGGTTTCACTCACGGTCGGGAGCAAGGGCGCAAAGACGGTGACCGGTACCCTGAAATTCGGCGTGTGTGACGAGTCGGAATGCATTCCGGTCAAGGCGCCGGTCGCCTTTAGCTTCGAGGTCGAGTGAGTGATTTGGGCCCAGGCGCGCGCACGGCTGAAGCGGCCTTAAGCGGGCTTCTCTGCCGCGTGACGGCCTCGCGGACGACGAGCGACTCGAGTTCGTCGACGACCGGGCGCTTGTCCACAACCGAGTCGCCGAAGGGCACGGGGCCGTCCGTCCGCTGAAGTGGACCCCGGATTTCGGACCGGTTGCTAAGTTTGAACGGGGGGCCTGCTCCAAGCAGAAGAGGAGCAGAGCAGACGAAGAATACTCGGACCAAGCACCTGGCGGCGTTCAAGGCGAAGCTCGCACTGGCGGCCGTGCGAGAAGAAGACACCGTCCCAGCGTTGGCGCGGCGCTTCGGCGTTCACGCGAACCAAAATCTACACGTGGAAGCGCTCGTTCATCGCGAACGCGGAACGCGTTTTCTCGAACGGCGAGAGCAAGGCGTCGTCCAGCTCGGAGCGCGAGGACCAACTGCTCAAGAAGATCGGAGAACGGACCGTCGAGCGCGAGTTTTATCACGCGGGCTCGGGCGTCCGGGCTGAAGGAAAGGCGCGCGAGGGTGGACCCGCCGACCGAACCGTCTGTGCGTCGGAAGTGCGAGCTCCTCCGGCTCTCGCGCTCGGGCCTGTACGACGAGCCCGTGCCCACGAGTCCCGAAGAGCTCGCGCTGATGCGTCGCATCGACGAGCTTCATTTGAAGTACCCTTTCGTGACTCCCGAGGAACTCAGTGCGGCGCGAGCGCGCGGGCAAATGGCGCGGGTCGGCCTCAACCGAGCGCGCGCGGATGGAGGCGGCGGGGCTCGTGACCGGCCTCGTCACCCAGAACGTCGACCGGCTCCATCACGCCGCCGGGTCGCGCCGCGTCGTCGAGTTGCATGGTGCGCTCGCCGAGGTGCGGTGCCTCGACTGTGAGTCGTTTGAGTCGCGCGATGCCTTGCAGTTACGCCTCCGCGCCCTGAATCCGGACCTGGACGTCGAGGACGCGGCGTTGCGACCCGACGGCGACGCTGAGCTTTATTCGCAGCAAATTGCGGACTTTCGCGTCGCTGCGTGCGTCGGGTGCGGAGGCGTGTTGATGCCGAACGTCGTGTTTTTTGGTGGCAACGTCGCACGCCCAATCGTCGAGGAGGCGATGGGGTACGTGGACGGTTCGGGGGCGTTGCTTGTGCTCGGTAGTTCGCTCACGGTGTTCTCGGGGTATCGGTTCGTGCTTCGCGCAGCCGAGCGAGGGATCCCGGTCGTCATTGTCAACCGGGGTGAGACACGCGGGGACCCGCACGCGACCCTGAAGCTCGAGGCTCCACTCTCTGATGTCTTGCCGAGGCTCGCCGACGCGTTGGCTTTCGAGTGAGTTTGTGGGTTTCGGGTTCGCTAGGGGCGCGGAACCTCGTTACGATGGGTCGTGATGCGCGTCGTGGAAGGTGAGCGCCGAACGAGAACGTGTTCTAGTTTTCCGATCGCGCCTTTCCTCGTTACGGTGTTTGGGGCGCTTGTCGGCGCATGCGGCGGTGAACTCGGGCGCGCAGGGCTCGCGGACGGCGGCGGTGGCGCAGGAACGGCCAGTGGCGCAACCGGTTCAGGGGGCGCGGTCGTAGCGGGCGCGGGCGGCTCGAGCGCCGGTGGTGGTGCTCCTTCGTCCGCGACGGTTGGCGCGGGCGGCACGACGTCCACCGCTGGGGGCGCCGTTGCGAGCTCGGCGGCGTCAGGTGGTGCTGCCGAACCGCCCGATCCGTGCCTGATGATGAAGCCGTCGTGTCCAGGCGCTCCGCCGGCGTCCGCGGGTGAGGGGCTGAAGCCTATCGATCGCTGCGCGTTTTCATTGGTCGACGCAAACACCTGGACGCAGAATGCAGCACTTGTTTCGACGCTCGCCGGGAAGCTCCAGTCGACCAACATCGCCGGCCTGCTTGGCTCCTTAAACCGGATTGCGGTGCCGATCTCAGCCGGCACGTTGCCGGGCTCGGCGACAGGCTTCGTGTCGGGATTTCGCTGGAACGACGGGGACAACAACGTCGCGTACTGGATCCCTCAAGGGCTCACCGGTTCGGCGGACTCGGTCGCGAGCGGACTCGTCGGCGGGCACCACGTCGTCCTCGTGTCTTGGTATTACGACAAGGCGTCGGACCCCGGCGCGACTTACGAAAAAGGTGCAAGGCTCGCGCTCGTGGACACGTCGGTCTCCCCGCCAAAGTATCGCCTCATGCTGTTGGTCGAGCCGGTCGCGGGCAATCCGCCGAGCTTCAAGGCGGTGACGATCCACGCGGGGGGAATCGCGTGGTTCGGCGATTACCTCTACGTCGCTCACACCTCGAAGGGGTTTCGCGTCTTCGATCTCGCGCACGTGCTCTCGACCGACCCGAGCACGGACAGCATCGGCTATGACGCCGGCGCGAAGGCGTACTTCGCTGCGAAGTATTCTTACGTCGTTCCGCAGGTCGGTCACTACACGGACTCTTCGGCGTGCAATCCGCTCTTCTCCTTCGTCGGCCTGGACCGCAGCGAGCCCGTTCCAGCGCTCATTTCCGGCGAGTATTGCGAGGGCATCAACGCCTGCGCGACCGCGTATTCGGGGCGGCTCTACCGATGGCCCCTCGATCCTGCCACGGGCCTGCTTGGACCGAAGACCTCGTTCCCGGCGGAGGCGTTCTACATGGGCGAGAAGCAGGTGCAGGGGGCCGTGATGCGTGCGGGGACGACGCTCCTTTCCTCGAGCGCACCTGTCGCCGCCGGTGGTGAACTCTACGTGATTCCGCCTCAGCAGCCGCGCAAGAAACTCGGCTGGGTCGATACGCCGGAGGACCTCTACCAGAACCTCGTGACCAACACGCTGTGGGGCCTCTCCGAAGCTTCCGGTGCGCGCTACGTGTTTTCGGTTAAGGCGCCTTGAGCTGCGGATAGTGCGGATAGCCAGCCGCTTCCTATGCGGCGACGCTACAAGAGCGGGTCATCGGCACGATGTGCGACGCGCCTGCTCTTGATGAAACCGCGACGCCCGTCGTGACGACGATAGGGCATGGCGAACTACCCCGGCGAGGCTTGGCCCCCGAACCCATGGTACGCTTTCCGCATGGGGAAGACGGCGTCGCGCACCGCGTACGACGAGTGGCTCGCGCTCGGCGAAGGGGTGCGG
>CANMZR010000192.1 GCA_947502375.1 Polyangiaceae bacterium | reverse complement strand
CAGGGAACGCGTTTTGAGCAGAGCGGCTCCCGTCAGGGAACGCGGTTTGAGCAGAGCGGCTCCCGTCAGGTGAAGTGGCCCTGCCGACCGAGCGACTCAGCTTGGATTGAAGCACACGTTGTCGGTACACATGGCGTCGACTTCCGGGCAGTCGGCGCTCACGTTGCACGCGACGCACTTGCCCGCGCCGTCACATTTTTTGCCTCCGTCGCTCGTGCAGACGGTGCCAAGGGCTTTCGCGGCCTGGCCACACACAACCAGGAGGCAGGTGGGCGAGTAGCAGTCGTTCGTGACCGGACATTTCGCCGCTATCTTGGAGGGGCAAGTGTTTTCGGGGGTGCAGACGTCCTGCGGCTTCAAGCCCGTTCCATCGCATTTCGGGCCCTCGCCGCAGGCGGTCATGCTGGGCACGCTCGGATTCGTCGGTGTCCCGTCCATGCAGACGTCAAGCGTGCACACGTTGTCGTCGAAGGGGAGATCCCTGTCATCGTTCTTGGTGACGGGCTCGCCCATGGCGTCGCACTCGAGACGCTGGCAATTGTGAGCGGTCTGCTCGCTCGCGGGCAGGACAGTTCCCTCCGCGACCGGAAGGAAGCCACAGACGCCCTTTTCGCAGGCTGCCACTTTGCAGAGGTTCGTCCCTTTCGGACACTCTGCGGCGGTCACGCACTCGGGTGTACTGCCGCCCGTGCCGCCCATGCCGCCCATGCCGCCCATGCCGCCCATGCCGCCCTGGCCGATGCCGCCCGCGCCGCCCGCGCCGCCCGCGCCGCCCTGGCCGATGCCGCCCTGGCCGCCGCCGATCTTCTCGCGGTCGGGCGACACGATAAGCTCACAGCCCATGAGGAGGGACGCCACGAGCACGGCCGCCGAAACCTTCTGAACGCTTGAAATCTTTTGCATGAATTTCTCTTTAGCCGCTACGGAGCGATCCCGAGCGCCGGCAGCGTACACGTAACGCCTCGCCAACACAAAAGGCTAAAAACTTCCGCGCTTTCCGCCCCCCCGCTTACGCAACGGTATGGCACCGCGTAGCCCGATGCGGCAAACGGCTTGCAACCCGAAAGCGGACGGAGTAGCAGGCTCAGCGGCCGAGTCGCGGGACAAATGCTGGCGTTTTCGCGACGTATGCTGCGTAGCCGGGGCGTGTCTGTGTGAGGTGCGCGTCGAGCATCGTTACGCCCGAGACCCGTAGCAGTAGAAACGTCATCAACGCGGGAGCCAACAACGCCACGAGCCCGAACGGCTCCGAGATCGCAAAACAGCCGAAGCCCCACCAGAGGACGGCCTCACCGAAATAATTGGGGTGTCGGCTTCGCCCCCAGAGTCCGCTGTCGAGGATCCGGCCGCGCATCTTTGGGTCGTCCCGAAAGCGTTGGAGTTGGGCGTCAGCGACCGTCTCGACGGTGAAGCCCACGACGAACAGGACGAGGCCGAGCAGGTCGAACGGACCGAACGACCCGCTTGGCGTCGCGCTCGTGGCGAGCTGCAGCGGGGCCGACACGATGAGCGCGAGGACGCCTTGCAGAAGAAACACTTGAAAGAAACTCACCCACCAATAGCGCTCCGCTCCGAAGCGCTTGCGAAAGGCTTGGTATCGGGGATCCTCAGGTTTTCGTAGCCCGCGCACGAACAAATGCAAAAAGAGTCGGGTTGCCCAGAGCGCGACCAGGCCGAGCACGACGAGCTTCTTTGGCCCAAGCCCCGTCCGGCACGCGGTGTTCGTCGCAATCGCAAGGAAGAGCACCGACCAGAATGGATCGACAATGCTCGCGTTCGCGAGTCGCACGCTGGCGAGCCAGAGTGCCGTCATTGTAAGCATGACCACGAGGGTGTTGGTGCAGAAGAGAAACAGGCTCATGGGAGGGATTCTTTCGCTGGCGGGTAGGGAAGACGCTCCTGGTTCGCGCGGACCCATAGGTCCACTTCGCGCCAGCACTCGAAGAGCCATGCGTCACGCCCCTCTTTCGGGATCGTGGTGGCTGCAATGCGGCGCAGCTGCACCTTGATGGTCTTGTGAACGAGTCCGCCACCCCAGAACTCGGCGAAGGTGGCGGCGCCCTCGAAGCCCGTGTGCATGATGAACACCACATCCACGTCCGGTGCCGCATCCAAGAGAGCCAAGGCTCCGCCGAGCTTCGGTGGCAGCACGCGCTCGAGTTCACTCGCGAGGCGGGCGAGGTCCGTGTGCCCGCGTTCCTTCAAGGAGGCGATGGCACGCGCCCGTTTCACGGGATCGAATCGCGTCCCTTCGGGGTAGATGAGCACGGCCGAGGCTGCGTCCAGCCCGCGAGCGAGTCCCGCGATGGCACGCTTCTCGGCGTGTGCACGCTCGCCGGTGCGCGCGAGAAAAGCGTTTGGCAGCCGCTTGCCCACGAGATCGATGGACGGATCCAAGAGGAGTTCGCGCTTGAGGACGTAACGCAGCACAATTCTTTTCGGATTCGTCACCATCGCGGCCGTGAGCACGGTGTCGGCGCTGCTCGTGTGACGGACGAACAAAAGCATCGGGCCGCGTGCGGCGTGCTCGAGCCCTTCAAGGACGATTTTCATTCCAAAGACGCGCACGCTCCCCAGAAAGAGGGTGCTGGTCCACCAGCGTTGGAGCGCGGCATTCGCGGATAGGTAACGCTTGGAGCCGCCGATTCGACCGCCGAGAGTGCCCGCGCCGAGGGCCAGTGCGCCCACGATGCCAACCACTTCGCACGCGAAATACACCGCAAACATGCTGGTGGCGCGCGTTCTCGGGAACACGCGAGAACTCCCTTTTACGAGGTCGATGGCCGCGGCGAGGGTGAGCCACAGTGGCAAGCCCCCGAGGAAGAATGCAGCTAAAATAAGGTAACCGGGGATCGTGATGGCACGGCGTCCCCAACACTGGAACCAGGACTCGGCGCTCGCGACATCGTCCGAAGGGGGGCTCATGCCGCCGCGGCCTCCGTCACGAGCTTCACGAGCTTCACGAGCTTTCCATGGACTCACCCGCCCCATCGCGGTGGGCGGCCGTCGTTGCCGCGGTCGGGGTCTGCAAGTGCGATTTCGCGACGGCCAAAAAACGCTCGCGTGCGGTGCGATGCTCGACAATCGGTCGAGGGTAGGTGTGGCCGAGCTCCACGCCCGCACCTTGCAGGACGGCGGCGGGTGCTTCCCATGGCTTATGGATGAACGTTGCAGGCATCTTTGCGAGCTCTGGTACCCAGCGGCGAACGTATTCGCCATCCGGGTCGAAGGTCTCGCCTTGCGTCACCGGGTTGAAAATCCGGAAGTACGGCTGCGCGTCGCAGCCCGAGCCCGCGGACCATTGCCAACCGGCGTTGTTCTGCGCCCAATCGCCGTCGGTCAGGTGCTTCATGTAGTGAGCCTCACCCCGGCGGTAATCGATGAGCAGGTGCTTGGTCAGAAAGCTCGCGGTGATCATCCGGGCACGGTTGTGGACGAAGCCCTCGCCGAGCAGCTGCCGTGCCGCCGCATCAACGACCGGATAGCCCGTCGTGCCGGCGGTCCACGCGTTCCACCCCGGTTCGTCTTTCAGGGACGAGAGCAAGAACTGCAGGCGGTTCGACAGCTCGCGAGCCCGCTCGGGTGCAAAAAAATACGGGTCGAGCACGAACAGTGGGATCACTTCGCCGCCGTGCAAGGCGGCTTGCAGCGGAGCGTGGTCCGCGATTCGAAGCTCTTTGCCGCGGAACCAGACGATGGTGCGCATGGGGCGATATCCTATGAGGTCTTCGTCGCATTGAATGGCTTGAAAAGCGAAAAAGAAAGTCTACGCTCCTGCCATGGATACCGTCGGCGCCTGGGCCACCGGTTCCCGGCCAGGTCCAGCTGCTGAAGACCTAACCGACGAGTTGGTCGGCGAGGAAGGTCCAGGTGAAGGCGTGCTTGGTGCTCGACTGCGTCTTGATGCCCGTCTCGTCGGCGAAGACGATCGGGCTTACACCGATGCGCTCGATGATGCGCTTGTAGAGCGGCGCGAGCAACTCGGCGGCGCGCTGAAAGAGGTCGGTCATCGTGCTGCGGGCGAGCGGAGATGACCGATGCGAGCAGGGCGTGTGCAAGGCCACCGTGCTCGTGCTTGGCGCTGGTATCGGCCAAGGCTTGGACGCCGAGGTGAAGGCGAAGCTGGACGGGCAGCCCCCCACCTAGACCCTCGCTGCGACGCCGCCAGCGGGAACCTGCAGCCGCGCAATGTCGCGCTCCACCCGCGCCGCCGACGCACGCCCGCTCATCATCGCGCCGACGATCCCGTGACCCGCGCGCGTTGACGCGCCGGTGAGGTACAGCCCGGCCACCGGAGTGCGGTAGCCAGGACGATTGCTCATGAACTGCTCGGGCGTGCACGCGAGCCCATCGCCCGTTCCGCCCGTCGCGGCCCGTATCGTGACCCCTCCCGACCGGCCGCCGGACAGTCCACGCCTAGCCGCTCATCCTACGTACGTGCTCCGTTCACGTTTGGAGCCAGCAATTCGAGTGGCTCGACCATGCCACGAAGACTGTGGTTTCCACATACGCGGAACGAACGCTCGGTGGTTTCCGCGAAACGACGGCTCACGAGGGTGGACTCATCGAGTGTGCGGCACAGGCTCGCGATCCGCGCAGCGGCGTTCACGGCCTCGCCGATCACGGTGAAATCGAGCCGACCGGGCGCACCGACGTTCCCATAAATGACCTCGCCCGTGTGGAGCCCCACCCCACTCTGCATGGGGATCCGGGACCGTTGGGATTGCGCCACCTCAGCAAGGTGAAGCGCCGCCGCCGCATCCAGAGCACAATCGACAGCGCGACGCCAATCATCGCCTTTCACAGGGAAAATCGCCAAGAGCGCGTCCCCCATGAACTTGAGCACCTCGCCCTCGTTGCGATGCACGCAATCCACGGCGACCTCAAACCAGGCGTCGAGCGCGCTCACGATCGCCTCGTCCCCATAGCGACGCGTGAGGGTCGTGAAGCTCCGTACGTCGGAAAACCAGATCGCCGCTCGAATGCGCTCGCTCTCACCGCGATGAATGCGACCAGCGAGGACACGCGGTCCAGTTCGAGGACCGAGATACGTCTCCACGATCGTGCGCGACAACCGACGGCTCTCGAACGCCTCGACCACCAGCGACACCGTCGGAACGACGCTCGAGATGACGGCGACCTGCGCGTCCGTCCACCCCTCCGCGAGGCTCGTCCAGATGGAGAGGACGTGAACGTCGCCGCGCGCTGTGCGGATCGGCAGAGCGAGGTAGTCGGTCGCCCCTAAGCGCGCGAATTCATCGATGATGTCGAAGCGCCCCAAGCCCTCCCCGTGCCCCAAGCGGAGCCGGAGCGGCGTGCTTCTCATCATGACGACCTGGAGCGGACTCTCGGCATGCTCGCGCGAGTCGAGGAAGCCCCATGGACGCTCGAGCTTGACGACAGCGCGCGACACGTTGCTCCAACCGAAAGCAATCCCGGCTAGCACAGGATGCAACGTCAACACGGCTAGATTCACGCGCCCGGGAGCAAAACCATGGTCGACGAGCCAACTCGCGATCGTTTGGACGACCACGTCGAGCTCGAGCGTCGTCGACGCGACTTGGACGATGCTCTCTAAAAGGTCGCTGCTCTCGTTTTCCGCTGAGTATTTTTTACTCATATCCCCTCTCCAAAAAGAAGTTACTCGTGAACCAGCGTTGGAGCGCGGCATTCCGCACAAGGGCGTCCCGGCCCAGCCGAGCCACCTCGCTGGGCAAAGCTGTGGTCGGCCGCGCGTTATCGGACACCTTGGTCGAGGGGTCGTGTGATCGAGCGGATCGGACGTCGATTCCCTCGCGCGCCCGTGGCGAAGGCGACGAAGAGAGCGACCTCGACGTGCTGGTTTGTGTCCGCGACCTCACGCGTTCCGAGCGGCGCGAGGCGCTCGATGTGGTTTACGACCTCGAGCTCGCGCTCGGCGTTCGCATCGACCTTATCTTGCGAGATGCTGAGCCTGCCGCTCTCGGTGCGGCGCTCGCAAGCGAGATCCTGCGCGACGGAGTAGCCGTGTGATGGACGTCGACCGCACCGCAACCCACGACGCGCTCGCGCTCGCTCGCGACACCCTTGCGGCCGCCGAGACGCTCGCGAACGCCGGGTTTGCGAGACACGCTGTCGGGCGCTCCTACTACGCCGTGTACCACGCCGCCTGCGCGCTCCTTGCGACGGTTGGACTGCGTGCACGGATCCACGAGGGGATGCGCTCGCTCGTGAACGAACATTTCGGCCGGACGGGCGTCCTCGCACACGAACACGCTCGCACGCTGCGGCAGCTCGCGGGTGACCGAAACGATGCGGACTACGACGCCGCAGCAACCTTCACGGACGAGGATGCTCGGCACGATCTCGAGCGCGCATGCGCTTTCGTCGGCGCGGTCGCGAGCATCGTGTCTTCGCGTTGTGCGTGAGAAGCGAGCTATTCGAACACGATAGCGCGCAAGCTTGAGTGGATTTGTGTGAGCCGGATTTGGCCCACACGCACGGGATTGCCGGCGTCAAGGCGTCTTCGCGCTACGCTCGCGCCGGATGACGGACCGAATGCCCCGGGACTACCTGGCGTGCCTGCGCACGAACGCGCACCTTTTCTTGGTGCGATCGGGACCTTCGCCGGCAGGTCAACGCCCGCCGAGCCCGTATCCGATCCTCGCAGCAAGCGAGAACAAGTCGAACTGATAAGCGAGGAAAAATGCGCGCTCGGGTCTTGGCGAGAGAACGGTGCGCGCCTCGAATCTGAAGCCCGTCGCCTCGTCGAGCGCGTGGTAGGTCTTCCTGTTTCGCGCGCCGAGGAGGACGCTCGCGGCACCGCCCGTCTGCCATCCGTCGTGACGATCGTGCGTGAAGACGCCGACTGAAGGCGTCGCGGTGAACCAGCTTCCGAGGGGGACAACAAGCGACAGGCCACCGCCGAGACTGACGGTGCTCGCACCAAGCCATCCGGCCTCGCCGTAAAACCCATACGCCCAACTCTTCGCTCCCCGTGTGCCGAAGAGGACCTCGGGCCTCAAAGCGGCGATCCCGACCGCCGTTACCGATTCTCCTTCGCGTGTGCGAGCGCCAGCTCCGCCAAGAAACCCGAGACCGATCTTGGTCTTGGAGCTGATTTCGCTACCCTCCGAGTACTCACGCTTGAGGTCAGGCGTGTCGAGGGCGGGCGAGAGACCGTGATACGTGGAGAACGATTCGACGACCTTGTCCCAGAGAAACGACGACTTCGCGGACGACCGTGCGACACCGCATCGTGACGCACACGCGGCACCGCCGTACACCGCGTCGCAGTGGCCGATGTTGGGGAGCGTGAGGATCTGAAGATCGATGTTCTCGAAGGGGCCCCACCGGAGGTCCGAGAATCCGTCGTGGCAGCTGCCCGCCGAGGTTCGGATCGCCGTCATGTGGACCCCATCGCATCGAAGCGAGGGCAGGCTCGCGCCGCGAACATCAGGATCGACCAGCGTGCCTGCCACATAGGGCCGCTTGCAGCCCGTGCTGCGGAGAAGCTCCACGTAAGACAGTACGCCCGCCCCGAGAACGACGAACAGAAGTGGCGGAGGCGCGGACCAGTGGGTGCATTGAAGCGGCTCACCCACGACCCCGCTGTTCGTGTTGCAGTGACGAATGGCGGCGCAAGGAACGTTCGAGCCGCGAGCGAGGATCGTCCGTTCATAGTTTTTCATCAACCGTTCGAGGCGGTCTGCAGCCTCGGAGGGCGCCGCGCGTCCAAGCCTTGGAATGATGACTGGATGGCCTTGCGACATGAGAAGTCGCCCGAGGTCGCGAAGTTCTTCCGGGCTTGATTCGGGCTCTCCCACGAGGACGATCTCACCGCCGGAAGCAAGGGAGTTCGCATCACAGACGATATCGGCGGATACGCCTCCAAGGAGTACGTCTGGATCGAGTCTGATGTCCTGCGGCGGGGGTGCCGCTTGCGCCGTTCCGGTTCCGACGGCTACCAGGATCACCCACGCGGTCGTCCCTGCAAGCACGCGTGGGCATTCTTGAGCCGAGACTGGCATCGTCTCTGCTCTACACTATGTTGGAGTGGCCCACGCTGCCCGGCTCGTTCTTGAGCAGGCGTGCGGTGGTGAGCACCGATTTTTCGATCCGTTCGAGCCGGAGGAGCATGTCCGCCTGAAGCTCGTCCATTCGCACGTGCAACTGCGCTACCTCGAGCTCGGCCTTGATGGTGACCGCGTACTCGATATCGTTCCGAACGCGATCGCGCGCGACTTGGCGATTCTGACTCAAGAGCACGAAGACCGAGAGAATGATCGCCTCGAGGGAGACGGCCATCGTCAAAAGTCCGAATGGAAACGGGTCGAATCCGCCGAAGCTCGTGTTGCGAAGGGGTGGCACATTCAGGCCGACCCAGATGGCAAACATCACGATGTGAATGAACAGAAACGTCAAGCTGCCGCTGAATTCGCTTATCCAGTCGGTCACCTTCATCACGGTCGTACGGTTGTCTTCTTCGACTTGATTGATGTCACGTGACCCAGTTTGCCGTAAAAGTCGCGTGGTCTCTCGAAGGCGTTTTCCGGTCGCGGTGAGCATGTCGAGCGCCGCGTGCGGAGCGAGCCGAAAGAGCTCGTCGAGATCGCCGCGGTCAACCTTCAGGGCCTTCGTGGGTTCGAGTGCGACAGCCGACGCTCCGCGCGCTCCACCGTCGAGGAGGGACATCTCGCCAAAAAAATCCCCGG
>CANMZR010000191.1 GCA_947502375.1 Polyangiaceae bacterium | reverse complement strand
GGCTTATGCCTACGGTGGTTCAAATCCACCAGCCTCCACCGCGGACCTTCTCAGAACCGGTCCCGTCGCGGGAGTAGCTCAGTTGGTAGAGCTCCAGCCTTCCAAGCTGGATGTCGCGGGTTCGAATCCCGTCTCCCGCTCTGTGACTCCGGTCGTCGCTGACCTCGGTCCTAAAACTTGAACTTAAAACGCACGCTACGAACTTTACTTAAACTAGCCAAACGGCTCGGATCTTCAAAACGTCCAGCTTCGAGGCCACTCACAGACTGCCCGACCGCCAGACCAACTCGCTCCCATCAACGGGCGGGCTGCAAGGCGCCGAGAAGCCATGGCACTTCGCGAACTTTCGAGCGCGCGAACACCAACGCAACAAAGGCAACGCGGTAAATAGGCCCTCGGCGGGCCGAAATGCCCACCTAGCTCAGTAGGTAGAGCACGTCCTTGGTAAGGACGGGGTCGTCGGTTCGAATCCGATGGTGGGCTCCGTTCCCGCTCTTTCACCGCAATTCAGCACCCCAATTCAGAAACCCTTTTCGATCGAGGCTGGCAGGCAATGGCTAAGGAGAAATTCGTTCGCAACAAGCCCCACGTCAACGTTGGGACCATCGGTCACATCGACCATGGGAAAACCACGCTGACTGCATCGCTGCTCGCCGTTCAGGCGCGCGACAAAATGGCGACGCTGAAGAGTTACTCGGACATCGCCAAGGGCGGAACGGTTCGCGACGCGAGCAAGACCGTCACGATCGCCGTCTCGCACGTGGAGTACGAGACCGAGAACCGCCACTACGCCCACATCGACTGCCCAGGGCACGCCGATTACATCAAGAACATGATCACCGGCGCGGCGCAGATGGACGGAGCAATCCTCACCGTCAGTGCCCTCGACTCGGTCATGCCGCAGACCCGTGAGCACGTGCTGCTCGCTCGTCAGGTCGGCTTGAATTACCTCGTCGTGTTCCTGAACAAGTGCGATGCGGTGGACGACCTCGAGATGCTCGACCTCGTCGAGATGGAAGTCCGCGAGCTCTTGACCAAGTACAAGTTCGACGGCGACAACGCTCCCGTCGTTCGCGGCGCAGCCTTGCCGGCCCTGCAAGGGGATCCGACCTGGTCGCTGACGATAAAGGAGCTGCTGAAGGCGCTCGACACGTACATTCCCGAGCCGCTGCGAGCCGTTGACAAGCCATTCTTGATGGCGATTGAAGACGTCTTCAGCATCAAGGGTCGCGGCACCGTCGCCACGGGCCGCATCGAGCGCGGTCAAATCAAGACGGGCGAAGAAGTCGAGATCATCGGCTTCGGCGACACCAAGAAGACGACCATCACGGGCGTCGAGATGTTCCGCAAAGAGATGGACTTCGGTCAAGCTGGCGACAACGTCGGCTGCTTGCTCCGCGGCATCGAAAAGGACGACATCGAGCGCGGCCAGGTTCTCGCAAAGCCCGGCACGATCCACCCGCACACGCAGTTCGAGGGCGAGGTGTACGTGCTGCGCAAGGAAGAGGGCGGCCGTCACACGCCATTCTTTGACAACTACCGTCCGCAGTTCTACATGCGCACGACCGACGTCACCGGCTCCGTCAAGCTGCCCGAGGGCACCAAGATGGTCATGCCGGGTGACAACATCACCGTCAACATCGAGCTCATCGCGCCCGTCGCGCTCGAAGAGCAAATGCGTTTCGCCATTCGCGAGGGCGGCAAAACCGTCGGCGCTGGCGTCGTCACCAAGATCCTTCTGTGATTGAGTTGGGCCTCCTGACGGGGTCTGGGTCGAGAAGCTCAGAACCCGAAAAGGAAGCATGAACAGCACGCGAATCACGGTCTCGCTAACCTGCATTGAATGCAAAATGCGGAATTACCCGATCACCAAGCGGCGCGAGCAGAAAGTGGAAATAAAGAAGTTTTGCAAGACGTGCGGAAAGCACACCTTGCACCGCGATGCGAAGTGAAGCGTTGCGCTAAGGCCCCTGGAAACAGAGGTCCGGTTAGCAGCCTCGGGCCCCTGGAAACAGGGGTCAGTTGATCCGTACTGTACGACCTCCAACGGACGAGCCGGGAAGGTGGCTCGAACGATTGAGGCTGAAGGGGTATAGCTCAGTTGGTAGAGCAGCTGATTCCAAATCAGCAGGCCGGGAGTTCGAGCCTCTCTGCCCCTGCCCGTAACCGCCCGATGTGCTCACGGTGCCCGCCCTAGCGGTCACGTCGAAGGAACGAATGGCTCCGTCAGATACGAACAAGAAGCGCTCCACGAAGGGCAAGCCCCTATCGGAATCGCTTCGTGAAAAGGACGAGAAAAAAGCCCAAGAGGTGGCTGCTTTCGAGGCTGACCTTGCGGAAGAGCAGGCGGCCTCACGCGGCGATTCTTCTGCGGCTGAGGCTTCCAAGGCTGAGGCTTCCGAGGGCGAGCAGTCCGACGAGGGCGATGAGTCCGACGAGGGCGAGGAGTCCGACGAGGGCGATGAGTCCGACGAGACGGCCGAAAGAGTCGAAGCTCCGACGGACGATGAGGTTCCGGAGGAGGAGTCGGAGGAGTCGGTTGCAGCTTCCCTCGGAAGCCAGCGCTACGTCGCTTTCGCGTTCCTGGTTCTGTGGCTCCTCGTGAGCTTTGTGGTCAGCCATGGCGTCAGCGCAGCTTGGTCGAAGCTCGCGGCATGGCCCGCCTTCATCCGAAAGGCCCCGTACTTTGCGGCACTCGTCGAAGAAGGCGAGGTCCTTAGCCGTTCCACCGTTTCCATGATTCTCGGTGGGATTTTCGGCGCAATGATCGTCCTGCACTATTACCGTCGCGCCGATATTCGTCAGTGGGCGAGCGAGGTGGCAGAAGAAATCTCGAAAGTGAAGTGGCCGACGCGCAAGGAGGTCGGTAGCTACACCGTCACCGTCATCGCCGGCAGTGCGCTCCTGACGGCCTACTTGACCCTTCTTGACCGCTTTTGGGCCTTCGTTACCAATTTTATTTACAGCACCTGAGCCAACGCAACCACGTCTGCTCTCTTCTTGAGGGCGCTCGGTGCATGCCGAGCCCCATCGGGTCTTTCAGGAACCCCGCTTTTGCCGGGGGCGGGAATGAAACCATGTCGTCCGAAACTCAATTGAAATGGTACGCAGTTCAAACTTACTCCGGGTTTGAGGGGCGCGTTCGCGACTCCCTGCGGCAGCGCATGCAGCAGCAGAATCTGGAAGACCATTTCGGCGAGGTCCTTATCCCAAGTGAGACGCTCACCGAGACCACCGCCGCAGGCAAGCAGCGTGTGCGACAGAAGGTGAGCCTGCCTGGTTATCTTTTTCTCGAGATGAAGATGACCGAGATTGCATGGCATCTCGTCAAGGACACCGCGCGGGTCATTGGCTTCATCGGCAACCAGCATCCGCGCGAGGTGCCGATGCCCGAAATTGACAGCATGCGCCGTGGCATCGTTGAGGGCGCGGTCAAGCCGAAGCCGCGCTTGTCCTTCGCGACCGGCGAGGAAGTTCGAGTGCTCGATGGCGCCTTCGCGAACTTCACCGGCACCGTCGACGAGGTAAACCTCGACAAGCAAAAGCTAAAGGTCATCGTGTCCATCTTCGGCCGTCCCACAAGCGTCGAACTCGATTTCGCGACGGTGGAAAAACGCTGAGCGAAGCGCGGTTTCTTAATGAAATCGCTGCAAGTTCGCACGTCGCTGACGAATATAAAGAAAAGACTAGCAAAGCAGCCGCCTTGGCTGTAGAACGACGCCCCCTCGCCGCCCACAAGCAGTGAGAACCAGGGGGAGGGCCGAAAAGCCCGCAAGAACCCCGCCCTCCAACGGATACGTAAAACAGCACCACCGGGTGCCACCGTCCCCGTTATTTTGGAGCAAAAGCCATGAAAAAAATAGCTGGTATCGTTAAGCTGCAGCTTCCTGCGGGCAAGGCCAACCCTTCGCCGCCCGTCGGTCCCGCCCTTGGCCAGTACGGCGCCAACATCATGGCGTTCTGCAAAGACTTCAACGCTCGAACGGCCAAAGAAGGTGACATGATCATCCCGGTGGAGATCACGATCTTCGCCGACCGTTCGTTCACGTTCTTCACGAAGACGCCCCCAAGAAACTCGCGGGACTTCGTCCTTCCGGCAAGCCGGGTTCGGGTTCGGGCGTACCGAACAAGAACAAGGTCGGCAAGGTGACCAAGGACCAGGTTCGTGAAATCGCGGTGCAGAAACTGCCCGACTTGAACACCACTTCGGTCGAAGCCGCGATCCGCAGCGTCGAAGGCACTGCCCGCTCCATGGGCATCACGGTGGTTGACTGACCCCAATCGACTTCGATCACTTCGTTAAGGCGCCGCATTCGGCGCACGACGCGGAGTGACTCGAGCTCCCAACACCACGCCCGGTTCGACGAACCCCAAACGTGGAAGGCCAAGGCCGCTAGGAGTCCCATGAGAAAGTTTTCAAAACGCAGCCGCGCATTGCGCGAACAAACCGACCGCACGCTGAAGCTCACCCTCGCTGATGCGTGCGCGATGGTCAAGGCCCTGGCGAATGCCAAATTCGACGAGACCGTCGATATCGCCGTGCGCCTTGGTGTCAACCCTCGCCACGCGGATCAGATGGTCCGCGGTGCGGTCGTCCTTCCTTTCGGCACGGGCCAGACCATTCGCGTCGCCGTGTTCGCCAAGGGCGACAAGGCCAGGGAGGCTCTCGACGCCGGCGCTGATGTCGTCGGTGACGACGATCTCGTCGAAAAGGTGAACGCCGGATTCCTCGACTTCGACCGCGTGATTGCGACGCCTGACATGATGGGCAAGGTCGGTAAGCTCGGTAAGGTCCTCGGCCCGCGCGGCTTGATGCCGAACCCGAAGGTCGGCACCGTGACGGCCAACGTGGCCGCGGCCGTGCGCGAAGCTAAGGCAGGGAAAATCGAGTATCGCGTGGAGAAGGCTGGCGTCGTGCACTCGCGCATCGGCAAAGCCAGCTTCACCGCGGACGGGTTGACCGAAAACGCTCGCACCCTCATCAACCAGCTCGTGCGCCAGAAGCCCGCGACTGCGAAGGGAATCTACATGCGAAGCATCACCATCTCTTCGACGATGAGCCCCGGCATTCGGGTCGATCCGTCGGAGTTTGCCGGCAAGACGGAGGGCTGAACCATGCTGCGCGCTGAAAAACACGAGTACCTCGAAGCCGTAAAAGACCGCTTCAACCGCATGTCCAGCGCGGTCTTCGTTGACTTCACGGGGCTCGACGTCCCGACGGTCACGAAGCTCCGCGACAAGCTCCGCGCAGCGGCTGTCGACTACAAGGTAGTCAAGAACAAGATCGCGAAGCTCGCGATGCAAGATAAGCCCTACGCAAAAGATGTCCTGCCGACCCTGCGCGGTATGACAGCGATTGCGTGGTGCTACGAAGATCCCAGTGCCGCAGCCAAGATTTTCAAGGAGTTTGTAAAAACCAACGACAAACTCAAAATCAAGGCAGGCCTCGTCGAAGGTCGGCTCATCAATGCCCAAAACGTGATGGACCAACTTGCGACAATGCCTGGCAAGGATGAAATTCGGTCACAGTTGCTCTGCACTCTCCAGGCGCCTGCTCAGCAGTTCGTGCAGCAGCTCAACGCCGCGGCACAGAACTTCGTCTACTTGCTCAAGGCCAAGGAAACGCAGGAAGTTTGACCGGCGGCGCGGGAACGCCGACGGGTGGTCGAGGATGGTTCTCGGCGCCCGATGTTTCCCGATAGCAATCTTGCGCAAGAATCGCTCTTGCGCTGCAAAAGTTAAGTAAGAAGCGGCAATTGCCGCGATTGAAGGAGTCAGGTCATGGCTGATGTTACTCGTGAGCAAGTTGTCGATTTTCTCTCGAACCTCCCGGTCCTCCAAATGGCTGACCTTATCAAGGACCTCGAGAACAAGTGGGGCGTGAAGGCAGCACCGGCTGCCGTAGCGTTCGCGGCTGGCCCTGCGGCTGGCCCGGTTGCCGCGGTCGAGGAGCAGACGGAGTTCGCCGTCAACCTCGCCGATGGTGGTGCCAAGAAAATCCAGGTCATCAAGGTCGTCCGTGAACTCACGGGCCTCGGACTGAAGGAGGCCAAGGACGTCGTCGAGGGAGCTCCCAAGACGTTGAAGGAAGGCCTCACCAAGGCCGATGCCGAGGATTGGAAGAAGAAGCTCGAGGAAGCTGGCGCGCAAATCGAGCTCAAGTGACGGTTGGGTCGATAGACCCATCCTTCGCTAGGGCTGGGCATCCACGGATGTCCGCGCCGGTGGAAAACATGTGCGGGGGTTGTTGACAACCTCCGCCCATGCTTGTACCGCCACATTCCCTCTCCGCTTTCCAAGACCACATGACGCAACCACCGCTCCTTCGTGGAGCACCTGACCGATAAGAGCGCCGGACTTTGGAGGGCAAAATTTGCCCCGGAGTTCCGGCTAGGCTCGTTTCTGGAACTCGCGCTCTGTCGCGAGCGTTCTGGAACCAACCCGCACGTAGTCCGTCTGTAGCGAAATTGCCTGCGGCCCAGCGACAGCTTGGGCTCGATCGAGGACCACCCGATGGCTCACCCCCAGATCCAGAACAACTTCCGTCTGCGCAAGAACCTCAGCCACGTGCGTCGCATCATCGACGTGCCGAATCTGATCGACATCCAAAAGTCGAGCTACGACAAGTTCCTGCAGATGAACGTGCGCCCCGGAAACCGCGAGGACTTCGGTCTTCAAGGTGTTTTTCGCTCGGTGTTCCCGATCCGAGATTTCAACGGGACGAGTGAGCTCGTCTTCGTGTCGTACAACCTGGAAACCCCCAAGTACGACGTGGATGAGTGCCGTCAACGCGGCATGACGTTCGCCGCGCCGATCAAGGTCACGACCCAGCTGATGATCTACGACGCTGGGGAGGGTGGCGAGCGCATGGTTCGCGACATCAAGGAGCAGGAGGTTTACTTCGGCGAAATCCCGTTGATGACCGAGACCGGCACCTTCATCATCAATGGCACCGAGCGAGTCGTCGTCAGCCAGCTGCACCGCAGCCCCGGCGTCTTTTTCGATCACGACAAAGGCAAGACCCACTCGAGCGGCAAGGTCCTCCATTCGGCGCGCGTCATTCCGTACCGCGGGAGCTGGCTCGATTTCGAGTTCGACCCGAAAAATCACATTTACGTCCGCATCGATCGTCGTCGCAAAATGCACGCGACCGTGTTGCTGCGTGCGCTTGGGTTCAAGACCCAGGACCTGCTCAATTACTACTACCAGACCGAGATGATTTATCTCGAGAAGGGCTCGAAGTACGCCAAGAGCCTCGACGTCAACCTGCTGCCGGGCCAGCGCGCCACGCGCGACGTCAAGTTGGACGGAAAGGTTCTCGTCAAGAAGAACCAGAAGTTCACACGCGGCGCCATCAAGAAGCTCAAGGAAAGCGAGGTCGATCGGTTGCCGATGGACCTCGACGAGCTCGTTGGCAAAGTCAGCGCGCACGACGTGATTTCGCAGGAGACCGGTGAGATCATCTTCGAGTGCAACGAGGAGGTGACCGAGGCCAAGCTCGACGCGCTTCGTGAAGCGGGCATCGAGGTTTTCGAGGTCCTGTTTATCGACGGCCTCAATGTCGGCAGTTATCTGCGCGACACGTTGATGGCCGACAAGGTCAAGACTCAGGAGGATTCGATCCTCGAGATCTACCGACGCCTTCGTCCAGGTGATCCGCCGACGCTCGAGACGGCGCGCACTCTCTTCCAGAATTTGTTCTTCAATGAAGAACGGTACGACCTCTCGCGGGTCGGCCGTCTGAAGCTGAACTACAAGTTCTATCGTGATCTTCCCGACGACCAGAAGCCGGCGCTCGATGTCGCGGTGCTGACGCCTCAGGACATTCTCGAGACGGTACGCCACCTGATCGAGCTAAAGAATGGCCGCGGGTCGGTGGATGATATCGATCATCTCGGCAATCGCCGCGTTCGCGCGGTCGGTGAGCTGATGGAGAATCAGTATCGCGTCGGCCTCGTTCGGATGGAACGTGCGATCAAGGAGCGCATGAGCATGTCGCAAGAGATCGACACGCTGATGCCCCACGATCTCATCAACTCGAAGCCGGTAAGCGCGGTTGTTAAGGAATATTTCGGTTCCTCACAGCTCTCGCAGTTCATGGACCAGACCAACCCTTTGAGCGAAGTGACGCACAAGCGTCGCCTTTCGGCTCTTGGGCCTGGAGGCCTCACGCGCGAGCGTGCCGGCTTCGAAGTGCGCGACGTTCACGCGACTCATTACGGTCGCATCTGTCCCATCGAAACGCCGGAAGGTCCGAACATCGGGCTCATCGCGTCGCTTTCGACCTTTGCGCGCGTCAATGATTACGGCTTCGTCGAGACCCCCTATCGGCGTGTCGAAGGAGGCTGCGTCACCGACGAGGTCCATTGGTACAGCGCCCTGGAAGAAGAAGGTAAGTACATTGCGCAGGCGACGGCGCCTGTCGGTGAGACGGGCCGGTTCGACGAGCTTGCGGTGTCGGCGCGCTACAACGGTGATTTCAAGATCATCCCGCGCGAGATGATCAACCTCATGGACGTAGCGCCGCAGCAGATGGTGAGCGTGGCCGCCGCCCTCGTGCCGTTCCTCGAACACGATGACGCCAACCGCGCCCTCATGGGTGCGAACATGCAGCGGCAGGCGGTTCCGCTCATTAAGACGGAGGCCCCGCTCGTCGGAACCGGCATGGAAATCCGTGCGGCGCGTGACTCTGGAATGTGCGTTCTCGCGCGCCGTGA
>CANMZR010000190.1 GCA_947502375.1 Polyangiaceae bacterium | reverse complement strand
AAGCGCACCCGTCTTCGAGGTGCGCGTCCACTGGCAGGACACGGGCCTGGAACGCGTCCTCGTGAACGTGCAACGCAACCAAGTCCTTGTCGTAAAAGCCGACTGATCGCAAGAGCCGCGCGGCACCAAGGGTCTCGGCATTTGCGACGGCCATTGGCGACGTCCCTCGGCTCTCTCGTGCCTCGATTCGTTAGAGTCGCCCCCAGTTGGCCTTGGGCAAGTTGGAACTCACCGGCGGCGTCTGGCCTGAGAGAATGTAAAACGCGCGGCGATTCGCCTGCTCCGCCGTTTCATCGGGCGTCGGCTTCGCGAGTGCGTCCTCACCAAATCCCTGAAAAAAGAGTGGGATCTTGAGGCCATTCTTCGCGTACCAGGAGGCGATGGCCCGGGCGCGGCTGGTGGACAAGCCGCGATTCGACTCCTTGCTCCCCACCGTATCGGTGTAGCCAGCAACGTAGAGCCGCAGGTCGATGAGCTTGCCGAACTTGTCGAGCGCGTCCTTGATGAGGCCCAGGGTCTTTCGAAGCTTCGGCTCCTCGGTCGGACGAATGTCCGACTTGCCACTCTCGAACTCGAGCTCTTCATGGGGAATGTTCACGCTGAACGGACTGAGCCGCATCCCCTTCCAGAAGCCCGCGATGTCGGTCACTTTGACGTCGATATAGAGCACCTCTTGGCCGGGGTCCGTCCACGCCATCGAGACGGGGGTGCCGCCGGGCGTCCCCACCAGGTTTTTTACCACTCCAGCCAGCTTCTGGCCGTCCTTTCCGAACACCTCGAGACTGGCGGTCTTCGCAGGGTTGTTGACGCGGAACGTAAGCGTGCGCTGCTCGAGAAGCACCTCCTCGGGGGCGATCTCGAGCTTCAGCTTATCGACGCGCGTGAGGTTGAACTTCATGTCGAAGGCCGAATGGTCACCGTTCGCAAACGTCGCGTCGAAGTGCGCCGCGTAATCGACGGTCCCGAAGGCCTGCTTCACCGGAAGGCTTTTCCGGGCCCCGGGATTCAGCGCGCCGGAACTCAGGGTGATGGCGGGACCATCGGTGCGCTCAAGATGGATGGTGAGGCGCTGAACGCCCTCGGCGGGTTCGACCACAATCGACGGCAATTCCTCGCCCGAGACCACCTGTTGAAAGTGCACGCCGAGGCGGGACTCCTCGCCCGCGAGGGTCGCTCTGCTCGCGAGCACCATGCCCAGGGCCAACGGCCAAAAAGCCAGCTTTTGCGTCGTCATCCGTAGCATTCTCCTTCGCTTCCTCGTGGATAGTGTCCGATCGATCGAAGCTCAACAAGAGCCATGAGCACGATCGCAACTGCGGCCACCGCGGCGCCGGTGTAACCCTCGCCCTCGTGCAGCTTCGATTCCGCAGGTATCTCAGCGCCGGAGGGCTGCTTTTGCTGTTGGCTGCGTGCAAGCAGCCGGGGACCGTGGACGCAGCACCCAACCTCGGACCACACCTGTCGGCGTCGGCCTCGCCCGCATGGAAACCCACACCCGTTGGGACCGGCGGCGAAGAAGGAGCGGTTGCGAAGGCCATCAGCCCGACGGCGAGCGCGGCCCCCATGGCGGACCCGACGTGGCTCGGAGCGGCGGAGTTTTCGTCTAAAAAAACAGTGGACCTGGTGATCGAAGGCGGCACCGTCATCGACGGAACGGGCGCAAAAGGCAGCGTGGCCGACGTCGTCGTGGACCATGGCATCATCGTTCACATTGGGAAGCTAGGCAACGTCAGCGCCAAGCGCCGCATCGACGCGAAGGGCCTGTTCGTTGCACCCGGCTTCATCGATCTGCACGCGCACGGCTCGCCCACCGGACCGAATCGCAACGCGCTCGCCATGGGCGTCACCACCATCTGTCTCGGCCAGGACGGCCGGAGCACCGAAGAGCTGACGCTGCGCGATCTCGTGGGACGCTTGGGTAAAAAGAAACTCGCGGTCAACGTCGTCCCTTTCGTGGGTCACGGCACCGTGCGCGCGAAGGAGGGCGTGAACCTCTCGAGAACACCCTCTCCCAGCCAGCTCAAAAAGATGCAAGCGCGCGTGGCCCGCGAGCTCGCCGACGGCGCCTTCGGCCTGACGACGGGCCTCGAATACCAGCCCGGCTCGCATGCTCCGAAGGAAGAGCTGATAGCCCTTGCGTTGCCGGTCGCTACGGCCGACGGCATCGTCATGAGCCACCTGCGCTCGGAGGACGATGACACGATCGACAGCGCCCTCGACGAGCTCCTCGCACAAGGCAAAGACGGCGGCGCACGGGTCCACGTCTCGCACGTCAAGATCGTCTATGGGAAAGGCATCGCCCGTGCGGAAAAACTGCTCGATAGACTGGAAGATGCCAGGAAAAGCGGCGTTCGCGTGACGGCGGACATCTACCCTTACGAAGCGAGCTACACGACGATCGGCATCGTGTTTCCAGAATTTGCGAAGCCCCCGCATCGGTACGCAGAGGTCCGGAGGATCCGACACGCTGAACTTGCGACGTTCTTGAGAGAACGCGTCACAAAGCGTGGCGGGCCCGCGGCGACACTGTTCGGAACCGAGCCCTACCGCGGCAAGACGCTCGACGACCTTGCCAAAGAAGCCGCTGTGCCGTTCGAGGAAGTGCTGATGCGCATCGGCCCGAACGGCGCGAGCGCCGCGTATTTTGTGATGGACCCGGAGCTGCAAGCGCGCCTTCTCGTGGACCCGAACGTGATGATCGGAACCGACGGAGCGGAGACGAGTCAGCACCCCCGTGGGCATGGCACCTTCGCAAAGGTGCTGCGCCAGTTCGTGGTCGAGACGGCGCGTCTCACGCTCGAGGAGGCGGTGCGAAAAATGAGCGGAGCCGCCGCCAAGACCTTGCAGCTCGACGAGCAGAAGCGCGGCCTGCTCTTACCCGAGTTTGCCGCTGATCTGCTCGTATTCGATCCGAAGGAGGTCCGCGACGAGGCCAGCTACGTGAAGCCCCATGCACTCGCAAAAGGCATGCGCTGGGTCTTCGTGAATGGCGAAGCCGCCGTCATCGAGGGCAAACTCAGCCACGCCCGTGGAGGCTCCTTGCTGCTGCACCGCCCAAAAGTGCAGGGTCCCGGCGAGCCTCCGAGAGCACGCGGGCGTACCGACGGTGGGTGACGCGGTCAAGCCTTCGCGCTAGCGTGCTTTTCGGTGTTCGACCGCAGGATCCCCGTCGCTTTTTTCGCCCTCGCGCTCCACGTGAGCCGGGCGCAAGCCCAGGAGGTCAAAGACGATGACCTCGAGGAGGCTCCGGTACGAATCGAAGATCATGGAGCGATCCCGGCTCCTATACCGACCCCGGCTCCTGTGCCGACCCCGGGAGCGAGGGGGCGAAAAACTCCGTCAAAAACTCCGGTACTCCCGCTGGTCATCCCGCCGGTCCCGCGACTCGAGGTAACCGTTCACGAGCCCGAGCCTCCATCGCGCATCGAGACCGCCGAAGACGCCGCGCTTGCGCAACCGCCCGAGAGGCCGGCACGCCTGGACCCGGATGCCACCGCGCCATTGCTGGCTCCCGACCTTCAAGGGCCATCCGAGTACGAGCTCGCCGAGCCACGCGGCCCGCTCGCCGACGTCGAACTCGAAGGGCGTTTGCCCTGGCAGCGACACGGAGAAATCGGTGCGGCACTCGCATGGGTTCGTCGGCCCTTCGTGGTGGGCGACTCCCGCATTCGCTACGCGCCCGCCGTCGGCGTGGCCCTTCACCTGCAGTGGGACATCCGTCCATGGCTGCACGTGAGGCCCTATTTTATCATGAGCACCCATGAGGTCGACGTGCCGTTTGGAGCACTCTCTACCTCGAGTCCGAAGTCGGTCCGACGAGACAGTTTTTTTTCGCCGATTCAGGCCCGGACCTTTGCCTTTGGCGCCAAAGTCGCGCCGACCTGGAACGCCTCAGCGCGAGCGCGCGCCTGGCTCGTCCTTGGGGTCGGCTACGGTCGCATGGGGTTTCACGGCGTCGTGCTGACGGAGCCCGACGGGAAACCCATCGAGGTTCCGGACCGCGATGGAGTGTTCGTCGAATTTCCGCTCGGCATCGGCGGCGCCTACGAAGTTTTGCCTGGCCGAGCTGCGTTCGTCTTCGAGGCGACCGGCGCACCTGCGTTTGGTCAATCGGGCAACGCCCATGAGGACTTCCTGGTGATGGACTCCGCGGGCCGCATCCGCGAGCTCGGAGCCTTCAGCGCGTTCACAGGCTCGTTCGTTCAAACGTTCGGTCTTTCGATTCTTCTCTGAACCCTGCAGGCAAATAGCGCACCCATGACCAAAGCGGACGAAGCTGCTCTAAAAAAACGAGCGCGGGCCATGCTCATTGCGATGACAGCTCGTGCTCACTGGGTCTATGCGCTGCCCCTGGAAGCGTTCGACCCGACGTGTGCGCGCCTGCTCGCCGAGGGCCTTGCGCGAACCGGCGTCGACGACGAGGGGCGGGTGGTCCGTTATGGCGAAGACGAGAAGTGCCAGTTCGTCGTGATGCAAAGTGACCCGCTCGACATCACGCTGGTGGATGCGTCTGGGGAAGATTCTGTTCGCATCTTGAAGCTGCTGTTGGACGATCACGGATTTTTGGCGCAATCGGTGATCTGGGAGACCGCCCTCGACGTCGGACAGCCGAGAGAAGCAAGCCTCGCTTTGCGGATGCTCGCGCACATGACGGTCGCCTGGGACGCGGACGTGACGGATCTCTTTGTCTTGCACCTGGCGAGCCCCGACGCCGTTGCCCGCCACGAGGCGGTGATGGCTCTCACCCTCGCGGCGATGGTGGCGCGCGTCGTCGCTCCGGGGTTGCAGCTGCTCGAGGAAGCCCAAAAAAGAGAGCGCTTTCCGAAGCTGGCCGAGACGATCGCCGACGCCATTCGCGTCCTTCAGCACGCGGGCGGCAAACCCGTGGACCTAACCTCCTAGCGCACCGACAACAGGCTAGCGCACCGACGACAGGCTAGCGCACCGACGCCACGAGGACGCCCACGATGACCGGACCCGTCACGAACCAGCGAGGAGAGGCAGCCGCAAGCGTCGATCCGATGGTCGGACGGCTCATCAGCGACCGGTTTCGGATTTTGGATCTCATCGCGCGCGGAGGCATGGGCAAAGTTTACCGCGCCGAGCAAGTTCCACTCGGGCGTCTCTGCGCAATCAAGGTTCTGCATCCGCGCTTCGATGACATCGACGACCCGGAATTTCAGAAGCGTTTCTTCCTCGAGGCCGCCACCGCCGCGAACCTCTCGCATCCCAACACGGTGACCGTCTTCGACTACGGCCGGGACGGCGATATTTATTACATCGCAATGGAGTACATCCATGGCCGCACGCTCTTTCGTGCGCTGCGAGACGACGGCCCCTTCGCCGAATCGCGGGTCATCCGGATCATGAAGCAGGTGTGCCGCTCGCTCCGCGAGGCACATCAACTCGGCGTCATTCACCGCGACATGAAGCCGGGGAACGTCGTCCTTGTCGATACCGCCGACGAAGCCGACACGGTGAAGGTCCTCGACTTCGGTCTCGTGAAGCAAGTCGACGAAACCAAGGAAGATTTGACGCAAGAGGGAATGTTCATGGGGTCGCCTAAATACATGGCACCCGAGCAAATCCTGGGCAATCCGGTGTCGCGGAGCACCGATGTCTACGCGCTTGGCATCGTGGCGTACGAGTTGCTCTGCGGCAAGCCACCGTTCGACGAAGGAACGAGCGTCAAGACGATGATGGCGCACCTGCACAAGCCGCTGCCGGGGCTGCGTGCACGGATGGCGAACGACCCGCTCTCCGTGGAACTCGAGACCATTCTCAACCGTTGCCTTGCAAAGGATCCCGGCGAACGGTTTGACTCGATGGAAGCGCTGCTCATCGCTCTTCAAAGGCAGAGCGGCGACACGGCAAACGACAGTTTGGTGGAACCGCGCGTCATCCCGACCGACCGCCATGCAAGTCGAACTCCCGGGGCCCAGCCCTCCGGCAGCGGCGCTGTCGTGCTCGTGATAGAAACCAACAGCTATGACACCGGTGACACCCTGGTAACGGGCCCGCCGAGCCATCTCGGGCTCCCACCCACGGTTGGGCCGCTCGAGGTTGCACCGATCCTCGACACGCCAGCGTTTCTTGATACCGCAACGGAACCCCTGACCGGTGCTGGGCTTGGATGGACCAAACGCGCCCTGTTCGCGGTCGCGAGCGCCAGTCTGATAGCGCTCGTAAGCTTGACCCTTCATCGGCAGGATTCGTCGACGAGCTCCGCGGCCCCGAACCAGAGCGGCCTGACGGACTCCCCACCCCGTGACGCAGCTGCCTCCGCGCCCCCGCGCGTTGCAGCCTCGTTGCGAGTTCCCCCATGGCCCCCCTCCTCCGCCGGCGGGGGAGACCACGCGGCGGCGCCCGTGCCATCGGCAAGTGCAGCTCACGAAGTGGGCGGCGGGACCGTGGTGGAAGCCACGCGGCCGCACCAAAAGACCCTGCCGCGCGGCCACGCGCCTGGCTACAAGGGCTCGCCTTACTGAGCCGCCGCACGGGCGGGGAGATGGGTTATCGTCGGTGCGTGACTCGATCCCGTGGGTGGCGCGTCCTCGGCGGGTTGGCGCTCGTCAGCGTCGCTGCGAGTGCTTCGTCGGCGCGGGCGGACGAACGCTCCGAGGCGCATCGCCACTTTGAGGCCGGCATGGGGCTCATCGAAAAAGGGCGCTATTTACCTGGGATTGCGGAGCTGGAACGAGCGAACACGATCTTGCCGCACCCGTCGGTGCGCTACAATATCGCGCGCGCATACGCGGACGCTGGCCTGCTGCAGGAGGCCATCGCGAGCTACCAGAGTTACCTCGCCCGAGAGCCCGAGGACCGTCAGGACATCGCTCGGGAGCTTCGCGAACTCGAGGTGCGCTACGCCTCGGAGCAACGCGAAAAATTGACGACAATCGTCACCGATGGCCGCCCTTGTGCCACCCCCCAGCAAGCGGCGGGCGCCGCGCCCACGTCCGAACGCAGCGAGGATAAAACACAACGAAAAGACGTCTACCGAGAAGAACTCATCACGGCGTCGCGCAGTCTGGAGAGCCCTCTCGACGCGCCGAATTCGACGACGATCATCACGCGTCAGGATCTTTACCTGAGTGGCATCACGCGCCTTCCAGAGCTCCTTCGGCGAGTGGCTGGAATGGACGTCATGCAAATCACGGGAGGCGACGCGAACGTATCGATGCGCGGCCTGAACGGGCGCCTTTCCAACAAGGTGCTGGTGCTCGTGAACGGCAGCATTGTGAAGAGCGAGCTGCTGGGTGCGACGTTCTGGGAGAGTCTCATCACCGACGTCGATCAAATCGAGCGCATCGAAGTGGTGCGCGGGCCCGGCTCTTCGCTCTATGGCGCGGATGCGTTTGGAGGCGTCATCAACATCATCACGATCGCGCCAGGCGAAGGCACGAGCGGGGGGCGAGCGGGCGTCGGAGACGGAGGGCAAGCGTACGGTTCGGTCTGGGCGAGCCAGCGCCGAGGCGACTTCGCGTTCCGAGCCTCATCGGGTTACACACGCTACCCTCGGTGGACCCGCGAGCTCTCCGCCGATCGAGTGGACGTCTCGCGTGCAGCGGTCGATCCAAACCTCGGCGCGGAAAACATCCGCTTCGACTTGCGCACCTCGATTCGAGCGGGGAAAGAACGCTCGATCGAGCTAGGTGCCGGCTTTGCACGCAGTTCGCTCGACATCTACGGCGTCGGACCGTTCAACGATTATGCTGTTCGCATCGACTATGCGGAAGCCTCCGCGGTCTTTCGCTCGAAACACTTTGTGGTGCGCGCTGACTACAGCCACCTCGCCGCACTCGCTCAGCAGAGTCACGCGTACCTCGGCCATTCGCTTTACGATGCGGAGCCAAAGCAGCAAGTGCTCGACACCAACATCGAGCTCTCGGACTCGTTTCTCGGTCCCTTCAATTGGCGCCAGAACGTGATCGGCGGCGTGCGTTACCGTCTTAAGAAGGTCGACTGGAACTACCTCATCGATCCGTTGGCCCCCGAACACCACGTTGGCGCATTCGTGCAAGACGCGCTTCGTTTCGGCGAGCGCCTCGGCGTCACAGCCTCCGCACGCGTGGACTTCGTGCCTTCCCTCAGCACCGTCGTGCCGTCTGCGCGTATGACCTTTCTGGCCCAGCCAGACGCCCAAGGTCGTCAGGCACTGAAGGCCTCCTTCGCCACCGCGTTCCGAAGTCCCACTTTCCTGGAGGCCTACCTCGATCTGCCCGTTCAACTTCAACTGAGTGGGCTCGAAGCACAGTCGTCCACTCGTCGCGACGAAGACGCTGCCTTTCGGATCGGACCCGAAAAAATCCTCGCCGCTGAGCTCCAGTACCAGAATCACGCGAGCGATGACGTTCAGTTCGAAGTCGCAGCCTACTACCACCGCATCAGCGATCGCATTCAGCTTGCGGCGGTGCGACGCTCTACCTTGACCGAGCTCCTCGGCGGCGTCGGCGGCCTGAACCCAGACAGCGGTCGCTACCGCGTCGCTTCAGGCGGCTGGGAAAACGCCTGCGGTGTCGACCACGTCCTCGGCGGCGAAGTCGGCGGTCGCTACGTCGGCGTCGATGGTCTCGATATCTTCGCGAACTACGCCGTCAACTATGGAGTACACGAGCAAAACGCCAGCTGCACCGACGCTGGGGATCAGCGCACAAGCCACCACAAGCTGAACCTGGGGGCTCAACTGCGGACGGCTTTCGGACTGAACGGTGAGGTCACG